>JBFLYJ010000490.1:0-2786 GCA_040756635.1 Nitrospirota bacterium | reverse complement strand
GAACTTTCACTCTCCTGTCTCCACCCTCTCGGATAAAACCGGCTCAAGCAAAACCGTGCCTATACCGGGCTCAATTCTGGCGTCAAAGATGGTACCGGCAGGGTCCGCCGTATTCCACCAGTTCTCCCTTGCGTCAATGTCCTCTGTGTTAAAATCACCCACTCTGATATTAAAATCGGTATTTGAATAGATATTATTTCTCCTTATCGATAGTCCCCCGCCGCCCTCACGGACAAATATGCCGGTTTCATTACCGTATATGTCATTCTTCTCAATCGCGGCATTTCCCATGAAGGCTCTTATGCCTATGCCGTTTCCCTCAAACAGAGAGCCTGTAATTTCAACTGGTCCGCTTCTGAACCTGATCCCCCCCTGATTTCCAATAAAGCGGGAGTTATTTATTTTAAGGAGAGTAAAATGGATGTGAAGCCCCCACGTCGCGTGCTCAAAATCACAATAGGAAATCACGCTGCCGTCCGCGTGTTCAAGCAGTATCTCGTCCCACTGCCCGTCTGTATCTTTTTCAAAAGAAGTAAAAGCGATCCTTTTCTCTTTTTCTCCAGACGCGATGAGCCGTGCGCCACTGATCCGCAATCCCGCACCCTTTGAAAAATAGACCTTAGTACCGGGTGCTATCGTGAGTGTCGCGCCAAACCGTATGTCAACTTTGTCACGGATGTGAATAAGGTTGTTCCACGTAATATTAGATGATACGGTTTTCACCGGCCACGTATAATCCACCGGTCCGTTTCTCACCGGCAAATATTCGACACGCCCCCTGCCCGGTCCATCTGTTTTGTCATAAATCACATCATCCACGCTGCAGGCGCCCCACCAGTTTCCCGGCGCGGATATGTCTGCCGCGCCTTCATTTTCAATGGCGAACAGACCGTTTCCCGTTATTGTGTTTTCAGAAATGGTCCCTGTAAAAGACTGGATGCCGATGCCCCTCTCTCCGTTATCTGAAATAACATTATTTTTGATAATCGCTCCTGATGAGAGGATATTGATCCCGTTAAAGCCGCTGGCCTGAATATAGTTTTCGCGCAGGTCGACATTATCGCTGTCTTTCAGGGAGACACCGGTCTCAAAGTTGTTAGTAATGATATTACCGATGAACCTTCCGTAGAATGAATCATTGATCATGAGTCCGTAACGATTGCAGTCGATCACATTCTCCTGTACTGTCACGGCACCCTCTCTGATTCTAAGCCCCTCATTCATATTCCACATGATCCTGTTATTCAACGAGGCGAGGCTCGTCCTGAAGAAATTGACACCGTTGATATTCCTGTATACGTGATTTCCGGTAAAGACAACTTCAGAGTCCCTGCCCCTGACGCCGCTTTTATTGTGAAAGATATGGTTACCTTTCATCTGCACTGCCGATTCCTGGAACTGAATCGCCTGATAGTTGTTCTTCAGGACAGACCCCTGTACCATAACATTGGAAAAATGGAAATGAAGCCCTATGTAAGCGTCCTCTATCCGGCAGTGTTCCACAAGGTTCTGCACACCGTCGCTGTTCATGATATTGATGGCGTCCCAGTCTCCCATGGAATGTGTCACTTCCGCTGAGCGGAATATGATGGGATTATCTCTTGTGCCTTTGGCAATGAGGACACCTTGCATAAGGAGCCCGTTCTCTCCTATACCGTCGCCGTTTGTGTCCTTCATGGTAAACTCGATGATCGTGCCGGGAACAATGACAAGTCTTATTTTTTCCGGCACCCTGACAATTCCGCTGATCACGATTCTCCCCCGCCATATCGTGTTCTCAAGCAGCACGTGGTCTTCGTAGCGTCTGGATATCTCTTTATATGGGACAGGATAATTTTCAATAACGTCAGGGACCGTGCCTCGGCATGACCGATCGTTCATGAAATGCACATCGGCGTTATCCCCGAGCTCTTTTCTTGACGCGTTATCTGCTCTCCCCTCAATGCCGTAAACATACAAATCTTTCTTTTTGTTGTCCTTTACAAGACTGCTGTCGTAATTTACTTTTACCCCGTTGATTTCAAAGACCCCATAGTCGTTTCCCGTTATCCTGGTATCTTCAATATGTACAAACGACTGCAGCCCCTGCGCCGTAAGGCCGTAACGGTTCTCGGTCAAGACACACTTTTTTATACGAACAAGTCCGTTAAATATATTGATACCCGTTTCGGCATCCCGGACGGTACACCACCTTATCTCAGCAGTACCGCCGTAAATAATTATCCCGGCCCACCTGTCGGACGTCTTACTGTCTTTAACATGAAATAAAACGGGCTGCCCTTCCCTGCCCTCAATGTTCAGTCTGCCCCTGACCGTTATCTCCCTGAGGGACGACATATACACTGGGTCAGTCTTGGTCCTGTCAGAAGGTTCTACATTGACTGTTGTCCCCGGCAAAACCGTAAGTGTAACGCCTTCAGGTACGAGAATATCATCACTAATATTAATTTCACCGCTCCACACGGTGTCTTTTTTCAGGATCTCTCCGACGGAGACGTGCGGGGACAAAAAAACCGCGAGGATAAAAGAAACGATTGCCGTTTTCAGAGAAGCCATGGTCTATTTTATGCCAAACAGTGAGGAAAATAAAATCACATAATGGTAAGCGGGCATCCAGACGTCGTCCCCGTGAAAACAGGGAACCATAATAATCAAAAGCACTAGATTCCCGCCTTCGCGGGAATGACGATACGCGAGTTATTCATGATAAAATTTGACTTAAGATAGGTTCTAAACAATGTGATTGACTGCAGGCAGCTACAACAGGGCTGATATATGCGGAATAG
>JBFLYJ010000049.1:0-12316 GCA_040756635.1 Nitrospirota bacterium | reverse complement strand
TAAATTTACCCGGACACTTCCGGTCGTTGGTTTTTGTTTTTGTGTAAGCGGCAGGGTATAAACCCTGCCGTCCTCCCCCCTGTGCATTAAAGACCGGGCTGACAGAAGCATGCAACACCAACTTACTTCTTCATTGATTTCTCAAAAATTTCGTCAGCCTTCTTAGCTTTTTCCTCTGCTATTCTCTCTTTTTCTTCTGCTGCCATCTCTCTTGACGCCGCTATCTTCTCACGTTCCTCCGCTAACCTCTCTTTTTCCTCAGCCATCTTGAGGGCGTTTTCAGCGCGGGCCACTGCTTCCTCTGCCTTTAACGCGGCCGCGTCAGCTGCCGCTTTGGCCGCCTGCGCGTCCTGTGCAGCCTGGTCAGCTTTCGCGCCTGTCATCATCTGCTGGGACTGGACCTGCTCAAGGTCACCCCTTGTCGCACAACCCGCCACAGCGAAAGCGAAAACAAGTATCATTAAGAACACCATAAGACCTTTCTTCATCGTCTATTCACCTCCTTTTATGAAAAATTATCGCGCGGTAATTCTACCTGCGTTTTGTAACCAGGAACCCTGGTAGTTTTGCCGGTTATGTAGTTTTAATTCATTCATACGTTTAATATTTGTAGACAATGGATATGATCCCGGATTTTTGGAGGATGAGCCTCGATTCCTCCAGGGCCTTCTTGCTCGTGTCGAAACTGCCTATCAGGACACGGTAGAGTGCCTTTCTCCCTTTTTTAAGGACTGATGCTTCGTATCCCTTCTGCTTGAGTTCCTCTACAAGAGAAAGGGCGTTCTCTTCCCTGGCAAATGCACCTATCTGCAGGGCATAACCCTTTCGATTTCCCCATACGCCCGTTATTGCACGTTCTGATTTGTCTTCACCCGCTCCTTCTATATTGCTTGCCTGCGGTATATTTTCGATTCGCGGTCGTTTATCAGTGAGCGATATATTTAAGGTTTTTGCTGTCTCTCTTTCAATCAGAATACCGTCTATTTCCAGATCGATCTTCAGGCGCTTGATCGCATTTTCGGCCTCTTTGATATCATCGAAAGGTCCTGCGATAACATATTGTCCCGCGTCTTTTGACAACACCCTTGCCGGAATCTGCGGGCCCTGGTGGTTGATAATAGCGGCAAGCCTCACGGCATCGACTTCATCATTTAACTTGGCCGCCAGAACAGACCACGCATCCGGTCTCAGATCAGGAACTTCCGGCTTCCCGAACAGTTTGTCCGGATGCCTGACTTCTATGGTCCCCGCGGCTTCTTTTTCACTGCCCTGCCTGATCTCGAATATTGGGACCGGGATTCCCTTTGCCTCGGCCAATACTCTCTTGATCCTGTTCCAGTCAAGCTTGAGTCCTGATGCCTTTTCAATCTCCCTTAATTTTGTATATGTCTTATAAAACTCTTCGTCGTCCAGATTTTCCAGGGGGGCATGGACTTCCATGTAAACTACCCCATTGCGCTGGCCTACGAGGTATGGCTGATTGACGATGAATACAGGCGTTTTGACCGGCGTATTCTCATAGAGTCTTTTAATGTCTTCCGGATAGAGTCTTATACAGCCGTTGGTCGCCCTTAGACCGATGCTGGCAGGTTTATTTGTCCCATGGACCAGATAAGTGGGTTTGCTTAAATACAGCGCGTATTCTCCCAGGGGATTTTCAGGCCCCGGAGGAACAGCAGCCGGCAGAGGATCGCCTTTTTTCCGATGATCTTCTGCAATCGAGGCGGGTACATGCCAGGTCGGCCGTACTACCTTCCGCTCCACGTACATCTGACCTGTGGGCGACGGCCGTTCCTCGGTACCGACACCGACCGGGTAGGTCGATACATCCATTGAGTCACCATCTCCGTTAAATTTAAAAAGCCTCATTGCGGCAAGGTTGATCACGATGCCTTCCCTCGGAACATCCGGCAAAATAAAACTCAAAGGCAGCATGATCGTCTCTCCGGCTCTGGGGACCCAGATATCTACTCCCGGATTGGCTGAACTGATCCCGCTGATCCCGAGACCGAAGTGCCTTCCGATATCCGGCAGCGTGTCCCCCTTTTCAAGAGTGATGAATGCAGGCCGGCCGATTACATCGTCTCCTTTTGCCACTTTGAAATCATTCCGTTCCACATCTTCTTCCAGATGTTTTGGAGCAGGCTTGTATCTGGGTTCCTCATGAACTATTTTTGTTGTTGCACACCCATGGAGGGCCAGGATAACAATGAGATAAATTATGAGACGAATCCTGCTGGGGAAGGACGGCAAATCAATTATACGGAACATGGATTATATAGTTCTTTTTCTTTAACGAAGAAAATTTTGAAAAAACATTAATCAGTATAGCACTGGACTTATTGCTAGTAAAGGTACCAAAACAGAGATTGTAACCGGCATCATCACTCGATGCTGTTCCATCAGCACCGGGAGCCGGCCTTTCCCAGATAAGCGTATGTCTCCCCGCGCAAACGATCGATGCGTAATTGAGAATTCTTAAATGAATTATAGAGTTGTTAATGATTGTTTTATCCTCGATATTCGCTAGGCTGTTTTTTTTCAATAATTGTGAAATTCATGCTGCTCCGGTAAATGTATTTCCATCCCATATTAATCTTGTATATCCTATGTATAAATGCAAATATATTGCCAGGAGGCTTTGATTAGCGCATCTTGTTGATTAATAAACATACCCAAGACCTGGTAGAAAAGTCGGCACATGATAAATTGTATGGATTCTCCTGCACTGCTTTGCAAATTTCTGCACATGCCTGCATTGACAGAATTATTATTTTATTAATAAAGTGGGTCAGAACCCGCCAGAAAATTGAATTTATAGTAATTGCCATCCCCGCATGTCACAAGCGTGCATCCGGATGAACCTGAAAATACCGGAGTACCGACTTCCAGCGCTATTACGCGGTTTTTGAGGAACTTCAGCAGTTTAAACCCTTCACTTTTACTCTCCGGAAAAGTTAATATAAGCTCTGTTTTAGCCTTATTGTGATATATATCAGGAGAGCGGCTTTGCCGCAAAACCTTTATAATGCGATGGGATATTGGATAAGCATCAAAGGAAAGAATGGAAGGCTTCATAAAGTTCAGTAAGTCATTACCGATGCATTCATGCCCCTTGCCAAGGTATAGCAGATAAAGCTTTTCCGTCAAAGCCTCTCTCCTTGCATGAGGGATTCTATTAAATTGTAAGTTACATATCTTATAGGGGAGAGGACGCGATAGATGAAATACATTGTTCTTGTCGGCGACGGCATGGCGGACCGGCCTTTAAAGGCCCTGGGAAACAGGACATGCCTCCAGAAGGCACTTACCCCTAATATGGACAGGCTTGCGGCCGAGGGGCTTGTCGGCAAAGCCAGAACAGTCCCCGTCGGAATCGATCCGGGATCGGATGTCGCCAATCTCTCCATACTCGGATATGATCCCCGAAAATATTACAGCGGTCGCGCCCCTATCGAGGCCGAGTACCGCGGCATAAAACTGGGACCGAAGGACGTTGCCTTCAGGTGCAACCTCGTTACTCTGGAGTATTCTTCACATCCCCATCCCCCCGTTGGTAAGGGGGGGCTTGAGGGGGGTAATGCTGTGATGAAGGACTACAGCGCGGGCCATATATCCACGAAAGAGGCTGCCCTGCTTATCAGGGACATAAACAAAAAGCTGGGCAGCAAAGATATCAGTTTTTACGCCGGCATGAGCTACCGTCATCTGATGGTCTGGAGAAACGGTAAAGAAAAAATGAAATGTACTCCTCCACATGATATCTCCGGCAGGAAGACAGGAGCGTATCTTCCGAAAGGGAAGGGGGCTGAGGTCCTTCTTTCATTAATGGAAAGGTCCGCGGAAATCCTTATGTCTCACCCCGTGAACATAAAGAGAGTCAGGGACGGACATAATCCGGCCAGCAGTATCTGGCTCTGGGGACAGGGCAGGAAGCTGACGGTCCCTTCATTTAAGCAGAAGTACAACCTGAAAGGCGCCCTGATTTCAGCGGTTGATCTTACAAAGGGGCTTGGCATCTGCGCGGGTTTCGACATTCTGCCGGTAAAAGGCGCTACGGGCTACATAGATACCAATTATATAGGCAAGGCAAAGGCGGCCCTCAATGCGCTGAAGAAATATGACTTTGTCTACGTTCATGTCGAGGCCCCTGATGAAGCCGGGCACAATGGTGATTTAAAGGCCAAGATGCAGGCGATTGAGGATTTCGACAAGAAGGTGGTGGGCACCATCATCGAAGGCATTAAAAAGGCCGGCGACTGCAGTATCCTTTTGATGCCCGACCATTTTACACCGATAGGCGTCAGGACACATACGAGCGAACCTGTACCGTTCGCCATTTACAGAAGCACCGGGGTGAACCTTAAACAGAAGGCTTCCGCCCGAGGATATTCCGAGAGTATCTGCAGGATGAAGAATGTGCTTGTATTTGACAGGGGGCATAAATTGATGGATTATTTTATTAAGGGAAAGTAATTCGTAATATGTGTATATAGAGATTCCAATGGTACCGCGAAAATGTTAAAATCTGAATTCCAATCATGAGGATTACATAGCTGAACATAAGCGTTTTGTATGTAAAGTATAAAATGAAGCGAGGTCAATAAAGTGGCTTTAATAGTACAAAAGTACGGAGGCACATCTGTAGCGAACACAGAGAGGATCAAGGCAGTAGCTGAAAGAGTGGTCTCAACCGCAAAGCAGGGCAACAAGGTTATCGTAGTCGTGTCCGCCATGTCGGGTGAGACCGACAAGCTGGTGGGCTTTGCCCATGAAATTACCGAACGACCTGATGAAAGGGAAATGGACCTTCTGCTTTCTTCAGGTGAGAGGGTCACGAGTGCACTGACTGCCATGGCGATCCAGAAGCTCGGGCATGGTTCAATGAGTTTTACCGGGAGGCAGGTAGGCATAAAAACCGACAGCTCCCATACCAAGGCAATGATTGAAAGCATCGAAGCTGGACGTCTTACCGCCGCGCTGGATGAGAACAAGATCCCGGTCGTTGCCGGATTCCAGGGGATCGACGAATTCTCTGACGTAACAACGCTCGGCAGGGGCGGATCTGACACAACGGCGGTTGCGATCGCGGCAGCGCTGGAGGCGGACCTCTGTGAAATTTATACGGACGTTGAAGGGGTATACACGGCCGATCCGCGCATTGTGCCTGATGCCAGGAAAATGGACAGGGTATATTATGATGAGATGCTCGAGATGGCCAGTCTCGGCGCGAAGGTCCTTCACGGGCGCTCAGTTGAATTCGCAAAAAAATATAATGTTCCTCTTGTGGTCAGATCGAGTTTTAATCAGGCACCCGGAACACTTGTTACAAAGGAGGATGGAAGCATGGAGAAAGTCGTAATCACAGGGATTACTCACGATAAAAACCAGACGCGTATTACTTTAAGAGGGGTGCCTGACAGACCGGGCATAGCGGGAAGGATTTTCAATGCCATCGCAAAGGCAAACATCAATGTCGATATGATAGTTCAGAATGTGAGCAGCGAGAACAACGCTACCGACCTGTCATTCACTGTTTCAAAGGCGGAAGCTGACAGGGCATTTGAGATTACGCAGAAGATGACCAAGGACCTCGGCAGTATCGGCACGACCATCAACAAAGAGGTGGCGAAGGTATCGATCGTAGGCGTGGGCATGCAATCACATTTCGGCGTTGCCGCCCAGATGTTCGAGACCCTTGCGAAAGAGAACATTAACATCAAAATGATCAGTACCTCTGAGATAAAGATATCCTGTGTAATTGATATCAAGCAAATGGAAGCCGCGGTCAAGGCACTGCATGAGTCGTTTAATCTTGCGAAGGGATAAAATATTTATGGTGGGAAGTAAGTCAGTCAGCTGTCCTGACTTCCCGCTTGTTATTAGCTATGAGAAAAGTTGAAATCTATGACACCACCCTCCGGGACGGGGCCCAGTCCGAGGATGTTTCCTTTTCCGTTGAGGACAAGTTAAGGATCCTTGCGAAACTCGATGAGTTCGGCATCCATTATATAGAAGGCGGATGGCCGGGCGCCAATCCGCGTGACGCCGAATTTTTCAGGCTGGCGCAAAAAATCAAACTGGTCAATTCCAGGCTTGCGGCATTCGGCGCCACTCACAGGGCATCGCTTACGGTCAGTAAGGACCCAAGCATAAAAGCTATACTTGCGGCAAAGACTCCTGTGGTTACGATCTTCGGCAAGACATGGGACTTCCATGTCAGAGAGGCATTGAGGGTATCGCTGCAGAAGAATCTGGACCTGATTTATGACACGATATCCTATCTGAAAAAGAAGGTGCCGCAGGTGTTTTTTGACGCTGAGCACTTCTTTGACGGATACAAAGCCAATCCTGAATATGCCATGAAGGCCCTTGAAGCGGCTGCTTCTGCAGGGGCTGAATGTCTTGTTCTGTGCGATACCAACGGCGGGGTCCTGCCGGGCGATGTAGCGCGGATCGTCGGGGAAGTGACCGGCAGGTTTCAGACTCCTGTCGGCATACACACGCACAACGATTCCGAATGCGCCGTGGCAAGCTCTATCGTCGCTGTTGAAAACGGGGCGTCGCAGGTGCAGGGTACCATAAACGGTCTGGGGGAAAGATGCGGTAACGCAAACCTGATTTCCGTTGTACCGGCACTGCAGCTGAAACTTAAATACGATTGTATAGGTGCTGATAGACTAAAAAAGCTGAAGGATGTATCACGATTTGTCACCGAGATATCCAATCTCAGGCATTTCAAAAGGCAGCCATTTGTCGGAGACAGTGCGTTTGCCCATAAGGCCGGCATCCACGTCAGCGCGGTGCTCAGGCACCCTGAAACCTATGAACATATCAGGCCGGAAATGGTCGGGAATTATCAGAGGGTGCTGGTCTCTGATCTGAGCGGCAAGGGCAATATTGTCAGAAAGATTAGCGACTTCAAATTGGAGATCGATCCTGAGTCTCCAAAGGTGCTCGAAATCGTGAAGGAGATGAAACAGCTTGAGAACCAGGGGTTCCAGTTTGAGGGGGCTGAGGCATCACTTGAACTGCTGATAAAAAAGAACTTCGGGCTTTACAGAAAATTATTTGATCTTATAGGGTTCCGGGTCATAGTCGAGAAACGGAAAGAGGGAGAAGAACCACTCAGCGAAGCCACTATCATGATAAAGACCCCGCAGGGTATTGAACACACGGCAGCTGACGGAAACGGTCCGGTCAATGCGCTTGACAAAGCGTTGAGAAAGGCACTTGAGAAGTTCTATCCTCAGCTGAAGGAAGTTTCACTTCTTGATTACAAAGTACGTGTGCTGACCGCGGGCAAGGGAACGGACACCAATGTCAGGGTCCTTGTGGAATCAGGAGACGGTAAACACAAGTGGGGGACCGTGGGTGTCTCGACGAATATAATAGAGGCGTCCTGGCAGGCCCTTGTGGACAGCATTGAATATAAACTGCTGAGAGGATAAAAAAAACCGTTTGAACTGTTTAGACGGTTTAAACGGGTTGGACCTTTTATAATATGCTTGAAGAAACCGGAGTCGTCACAAGAATTGACGGAAACATGGCAAGGGTCCTTGTCCAGAAAAAAAGCGCCTGTGACGGCTGTTCAATAGAAGGAGCATGCAAGTCGACACCTGAGGGGATGGAAATAGAGGCGCTGAATGCTGCCCATGCAGAGGTGGGACAGAGAGTAAAAATATTATTGACTACAGGAGAGTATCTCAAGGGGACGATTATAGTGTATGGAATCCCCCTGGTCGTTTTCATCGCCGGCGCGATAGCGGGGAAGAGCATGGGGGAGAAGTATTTCGCGGACATGAATTCGGACATTATCGCAGCCGTTACCGGTTTCATATCTTTGATCCTTTCTCTGTTCGCGGCAAGGTTATGGAGCAGAAGGATGGAATCAAGGACGGAGTACAAACCGGTCATTGAGGAGATTATAGAATAATTCAGAATTCAACATTCAAAATTCAATAATCGACGAGCTGGAGGTTTATTTTAATTTTGAATCTTTAGTTTTGAATCTTGAATTAATAAAACGGGAGGTCGACTTTATGGGATTTGATGTGGAAAAAATCAGGAATATTGCCGTAATCGCTCACGGGGGCGCGGGTAAAACATCACTTGTAGAGGCCATGCTCTTTGATTCAAAGGCAACGGACAGGCTCGGAACAACTCTGGACGGGAATACAGTAACGGACTATGAGCCTGAAGAGATAGAGCGCAAGATCTCGATTTCATCATCGGTCGCATTCTGTGACTGGAGCGGAAACAGATTTAATATTATTGATACCCCCGGGTATATCAACTTTGTTGAGGACACCAAGGCCTGCCTCAGCGCCGTGGACGGGGCGGTTGTTATTGTCAGCTCCCAGACCGGGGTAAAGGCCGAGACCCAGAAGATATGGAAGTTTGCGTCGCTTTATGAGCTGCCGAGGATAGCGTTTGTCAATAAAATGGACCGGGAAAACGCCAGTTTCCAGCTGGCTGTTGACAGCATCGAAAAGGCCTTTGGCCTGTCCGCTATCCCGCTTAATTTCCCGTTGGGACAGGACGGAGGGTTTGAAGGAGTAGTTGATATCGTAAAGATGAAAGCCTGCAGGTTTGACGGCGGCGCCATGACAGAAAGTGATATACCTGACGCCCTGAAAGGTGAGGCTGAAGAATTCAGAAAAAAACTGGTTGAAAAGGTGGCCGAGTCCGATGATGCCCTGCTTGAGAAATATCTGGAGGGGACCGATCCTACGGACGAGGAGATAAGCAAGGGGATAAAACAGGGCTGTATCAAACAGCTTTTCGTCCCGGTGTTGTGTGGTTCCGCCGTCAGGAACATAGGTATTCAGTCTCTGCTTGACGCAATCGCGTACTGCTTTCCTTCCCCGGCGGAAAAGGCGGAGGTTTTTCCCATTAAAGGAAAAGACCCGAAGACCGGCAAGGAGGTAACCAGAAAACCGTCCGCTGCAGAGCCGCTCGCCGTCAGGGTATTCAAGACAATTGCTGACCCGTTTGCCGGGAAGCTGACGCTCTTCAGAGTATACTCCGGAATGTTTAAATCCGACGCGCCCATATACAATTCAACCCGCGACGCGAAAGAGAAGATAGGGAGTATGTTCTATCTTCTCGGGAAGAACCATGTGCCGGTCAAGGAGGTAGGCCCGGGTGAAATCGCTGCAGTTGCAAAACTGAAGGAGGCCCAGACCGGAGACACTTTTACCGACGCGGGATCGCCGGTTCTTTTCGACCCCATACAGTACTCGAATCCGATGATATCCTACGCGATCGAACCCAAGACCAGGGGTGATGAGGAAAAAGTCAGCATCGGACTTACCAGGATGCTCGAGGAAGACCCGACCCTGAAATTCCACCGTGAGGCCGAGACAAAGGAGATGATCATAGCGGGAATGGGGCAGATGCATCTTGAGGTGACACTCCAGAGGCTGAAGAGAAAGTTCGGGGTGGAGGTCGAGATGAAGACCCCCAAGATCCCGTACAGGGAGACGATCAAGGTGGCTGCCAGCGCGCAGGGCAGGTATAAAAAACAGTCAGGAGGAAGGGGACAGTTCGGCGACTGCTGGCTCAAGATAGAACCGCTGCCTTCGGGAAGCGGTTTTGAATTCGTCGACCAGATCGTGGGGGGCGCGATTCCAAGACAGTATATCCCGGCCGTGGAAAAGGGCATAGTGGAAAAGATGAAGGAAGGCCTGATTGCAGGCTACCCGGTCATAGATATGAGGGCCACGCTCTATGACGGTTCATACCACACTGTCGACTCATCCGAAATGGCGTTCAAGATCGCTGGTTCTATGGGTCTGCAGAAGGCCGCCCAGAACGCGAAAGTGACCATCCTTGAGCCGATCGTCAAGGTAGAAGTGGACACCACAGAGGAGTTCCTGGGCAATGTCATAGGAGATCTCAATTCAAAACGCGGAAGGGTCCAGGGTGTTGAGTCCGACGCGGGAGGCAACCAGAAGATATCCGCCATGGTGCCGATGTCAGAGATGCTCACGTACGCGAACCAGCTTAATTCACTGACCAGCGGCCAGGGCCTGTACACGATGGAGTTCTCACATTACGAAGAGGCCCCGGCGCACATCATACAGAAGATAATTGCCGACAGGGAAGCGGCAAAGAACGAGGCTTAACTTGAAACTCGCGCCGAAACCTGTTATATGAATGATTAAGAGGTCCAGGCGCTCCTTGAATATATTGCAGCGGTCCCTGAATACGTGGAGACGTTAATGGCATTGGGACGTTACCGCTATCTCGTTATATGCGTAATTATCGCAGTCCTCGCGGCAGTTTTTTATCCGTCGGAGAAAAAGAGAATCAGTAAAGTCTTAAAGGCCTGCGTGGAATCAGTGACGGACGAAGATATTTCCCGGCTGATGGAACACATCTCATATAATTACCGCGATGATCACGGCGGCAGTTACCTGATATTGAAAAAGAGGGCGGAGACGGTATTCAGGAGGTTTGACGATTTCGCTATCACGGCGGATGTGATGAACATAACTGTCGACAGGGAAAAGGCAGAGGCGGACCTCAGGGTGAGTATCATTGCTACGGAAGCCGGTATGAGAGGATATTTTATCGGTGATGCCGAAAAGGCGGCTGAGATAATGGTCCATCTCGAAAAGTCGCCGTATGAATGGAAGATCATGAAAGTTGATTATATTAATGATGGTGCCGTAAGTAATCCCCCTTTGGCAAAGGGGGGTAGGGGGGATTTATAAAAAAATCCCTTCAGAGTCTGTCCAGGAACTACTATATCGACGTAAAGTTGTCATTCCCGTCCCGATGAATCGGGAGGAATCCAGACATTTTCTTCTGGATTCCGGGTCAAGCCCGGAATGACAATATAACAAGGGCAGGACATTGCTTTTACAGGTTTCATTAATCCCTTTCAGTAAAGAGCAGAGAAGGTGATTCATATTATCTCCCTTCTTTCAAGCTGGGACGCTCAGAAGGAGGAATTTTATAAATGCTTGTCGAATTCAGCATAGTCCCGCTGGGCAAGGGAGCAGGTTTAGGAAAAGACATCGCAAGGGTCCTTAAAATCATTGACTCTAGCGGTCTGCCTTACAAGGTGAATCCCATGGGCACAGTTGTCGAGGGTAAATGGGATGATGTCATGGCCCTGATAAAAAAATGCCATGATACGGCGATGAAAGGCGGAACAAGGGTCGTGACCTCAATCAAGATCGATGACAGAAAAAAACATTGCAACATGATCGAAGAAAAGGTAAAATCCCTTGAGAGAAGGCTTCATAAATCACTGAAAAAATAAGGAAGCGGTGAGATGAAACATCACATAGGACTTGACGCGGGGTCCATCAGTGTCAAATATGCCGTCCTGGACGGTGACGGTAATATACAGGAAACGAAATATGTCCGTCACAAGGGCAATCCCCTGCCTGTGGCATATGATCTTCTTAAACAGATGCCGTCAGGCCTGTCCCTCAGTGTTACCGGCTCCGCCGGCAAACTCATTGCCAGTGCCTTTGGAATGAAGCCGGTTAATGAAGTGGTCGCGCTCAGTTGTTCCACTAAGAAACTTTATCCCCATGTCAGGACAGTCATTGAAATGGGTGGGGAGGACTCAAAGCTCATAATCATTGATGAGGGTATGGTGAAGGAGTTCTCGATGAACTCGGTCTGCGCCGCAGGCACCGGATCTTTTCTTGACCAGCAGGCCGAAAGGCTGAGACTGAGCATCGAGGAGTTCGGTCAGATGGCCCTCAAATCCGAAAGGCCCCCGCGTATAGCCGGGCGCTGCAGTGTATTTGCGAAGTCCGATATGATACACCTTCAGCAGATTGCCACGCCCGTGGAAGACATAGTCGCGGGCCTCTGTTTCGCGGTCGCCAGGAATTTCAAGGGCAGCATCTGCAAGAACATGAAGCTACCCGTGCCGATAAGTTTCCAGGGCGGAGTAGCGGCAAACAGCGGGGTGAAGAGGGCATTCACGGAGGTTTTTTCAGTAGACGAACTTATCATCCCCGAACATTTTGCGATAATGACAGCGATAGGCGCCGCAATTAAGGATATGGAACAGGGCGCCGTCTCTCATTTCGAGATTAACAGGCTGGGTGAATTCATTTCATCACTCAAGGACGAAGGGGCGGGACACAAGGCCCTCTGCGGGGACAAAGGGGAATTTCATAAGCGCCATACAGTGTCCTATTACATTCATAAACCTGAGACCACGGAGAGGGTTAACGCATATCTCGGGATAGACATCGGTTCGATCAGTACAAACCTTGCGGTCATAGATGAAGAGAAGAGGCTGCTTGCCAAGAGATATTTAATGACAGCTGGAAGGCCTATT
>JBFLYJ010000489.1:0-2787 GCA_040756635.1 Nitrospirota bacterium | reverse complement strand
TAGGGGCGACCCGGCAGGTCGCCCTGTTTTCTGTAATAGCATCATAATGGACGAAACCTCGCACCTGCTTCACTTATACCTCTTCACCTCGAACCTGTAAAGCTCAATGTCGTCTCCTAAATAAATCCCGGCCTTCATGGAAGCGATACTGACCTGTTCGTCGACCGTGTTCACCCCTTCCAGGTCCGGTAGAAGAAGTCCTTTGCGGTTTCCGCTTCTTACGATAACGCCGTATTTCCTGGGATCAAGTTCTTTTTTGCCTTTTATTTTCTCGGGCTCTGTCAGGACATCTACGGAATACTCCAGTGAATCCAGTTCAGACTTACTGACCGGGGGGAACCTCGGGTCCTGGGTAGCGGCGCTTATAGCGTTCTGGATAATCTCGGTCGCAACACTCTCTGTAGTAGACTGAAATGTCCCAATGCATCCCCTCAGCTCACCTTTCTTTTTGAGCGATACAAAAACTCCGGCCCTGGCTGTCATTTCAGGGACTGGGTCAGAAGGCGGGCCTATTATCTTTTTGTTCTGGATGTATTGTTCGACTGTGTCTTTAGCAAGTTGTACGAGAGGATGCATAATAAAAAACCGTTTGTAAGGGCGTATGTCAATACGCCCCTACATGTTCCTATTTCTTTCTTGTAAGCACATAATCGGCTATTGTAAGGAGTGAACTCTTTTCCATGGAATCTCCGAAGATATCGAGTTCGGCCTTGGCCCCATCAATCATGGCGCGGGCCTTCTCGTATGATTTCTCGATGGAGCCATGCCTGTTGAACATATCCTGCACGTCGGCAAGGTCCCTTTCCGTTATACCTTTGGCGCTGATTATTTCCTTTATCCTGGCTGTCTCGGTCTCATCAGCGTCTCTCAGCAGATGAATAAGTGGCAGGGTCACCTTCCCCTCCTCAAGGTCCTTGCCGAGGTTTTTGCCGAAGACCTTTTCTTCCGCCCTGTAATCAAGTATATCATCAGCCATCTGGAAGGCAAATCCGAACTTAAGGCCGAATGAGGCGAGAGCGTCTTCCTGGGTCTGGGTCGCATTCCCGAGGACCGCGCCGCCCTTGCAGGCCGCGGACATGAGGATGGCGGTCTTGCCCTGAATGATCTTCAGGTAATCCTCTTCCGTCATGTCGGGGTTGCCCTGCTTGCTCAACTGCACCAGCTCCCCTTCGCTCATCCTGGCCGTTGCGGTGCAGAGCGCGTCCATGATCTTCTGTCTCTCAAGCAGGTTAGCTAGCCTCAACGCATTGGCGTAAAGGAAGTCCCCAACAAGGACCACCACCTGATTGCCCCAGATGGAGTGAGCGGAAGGTTTGCCGCGTCTTATGCCGGCGCCGTCAACCACGTCATCATGGATCAGTGAAGCGGCATGAATAAATTCCACGCTGCTGGCAAGCGTGCTCACCTCATCCCCACGGAATCCAAGGAGACGGGAGCTGAGTATGGCAAGAAAGGGACGAATCCGCTTTCCACCGGCAGAGGAGATGTGCCTGCCGACAACAGAAACAGCCGGGGCCACTGTCGCGAGTATTTCGGACATCCTGTCCTCAGCTGCTTTGAGGTCTTCTTTGTAATATTCCCAGATTTGATCTATTGTCATAATAAAATATCTGCACAGATTTCACAGATGGCTAAGATTATAAAAGGTTGTTAATAATTCTGTGTAATCTGCGCAATCTGCGGATGTTACCCTTTCGCCTTCATCATTATGGAATCCAGGTCCGCCCCGGGCTCGTTCAGCTTGTGCAAATCTTGAGGTCTGAACACGCCTTTTTCAGTAATTATACCAGTTATGTATTTTGCGGGAGTCACATCAAAAGCGATATTTCTCACCTTTACTCCCTCAGGGGCGATCTGGCATCCGAAGACGTGCGTGACTTCTTCGGCCCCTCTTTCTTCAATCGGGATAAGGTCTCCCGTAGCCATCGAAAAATCAATGCTGCTTAAAGGGGCCGCGACGTAAAACGGCACGCCGTTTTCCCTGCATAACACGGCGAGTGAATACGTGCCGATCTTGTTGGCGACATCCCCGTTTGCGACGGTCCTGTCGGTGCCGACGATCGCGAGATTGATTTCACCCTTGCGCAAGATAGCGCCAGCGGTATTGTCGGTTATCAGCGTTACCGGGATATTATCCTGCATCAGCTCCCACGACGTAAGCCGGCAGCCCTGCAGCACGGGCCTCGTCTCATCGGCATAAACCTGGATCTTCTTCCCCTGTTCAACCGCAACCCTTATCGGCCCTGTGGCCGTTCCGTATCCGCCTGTCGCGAGCGAGCCTGCATTACAGTGAGTGATTATCGTGTCGCCGTCTTTTATGAACTGCGCGCCCCATCTGCCGATCGTCTTGTTGATCTCAATGTCCTGCTCCAGCACCCTGTTTGCTTCCTCCGTCAGGAAGACCTTCAATGAATCGACCGGTTCATTTTTTCTTTCAGCAAGCAGTTCCCTTGTCCTGTCGACCGCCCATTTTATGTTTACCGCAGTAGGTCTCGTTGCCAGCAGGGTCTGAAACACGGGTTCAAGTCCTTTCATAAAATCAGAGTAATTGCCCGCCCTGATTTCCTGCGCGCCTATCGCGATACCCATCGAAGCAGCTATCCCGATCGCCGGGGCCCCTCGGATCCAGAGTTTCTTTATCCCCTCCGCGACCATATGATAGTCTTTGCAGTCCACATAAACAACTTCCCTGGGCAGTCTTGTCTGATCAAGCATTTTCACTACCCCGTCAACCAGTTCTATTGTTTTTACCATTTGTTCTCCTTATACGACCTTGATGAGTAAGCG
>JBFLYJ010000488.1:0-2798 GCA_040756635.1 Nitrospirota bacterium | reverse complement strand
ATGCCTTCGATATTAAAGATCATCGATAATCTCAAACAGGAAGGACGTCTGAACTGAGCCGGTAGTGACGAATTTCAGACTTTCCGCAAACTGTCAGCACAACAGCGCCTTGTAAATATTATTTACATAGTTACAAAAATACTGCAAAATAAACTTGACGTTTCCTGCCATATAACTTAATATTTATTTATCTGATTATCTCCATACCTATCTGAAATAATCATTTGGACTAGTATACGTATTAAGGCAAAATATCCATGGACGGTCGACAGCTTTTTCTGCATTTGGAACAATTCAAAACAATTCAGATCATCGTCTGCCTGGTTAATCTTCTTCTTTTCTTCGGATCCGCTTATGCCCAGGCCCCCACGCAAGGACTGATAGCATACTGGGCGTTCAATGAAGGGAGCGGATCAACGGCCCAGGACTCCACCGGAAATAATAATACCGGTACGCTGAATAACGGGCCGTTGTGGGTGCCGGGAAGGGAAGGCAGCGCCCTGAGTTTCGACGGACTGGACGATTACGTGCAGATCAACGACAGCAACTCCCTTGATCTGACCGGTGGGGCATTTACGATTTCGGCCTGGATATATCCGGAAACATTCGGCGAAAACCTGAACGGCAGAATAATCGACCACGGCGGAGGTTCCGAAGGCATAGGCGGATGGAGTCTGCTGGTAAACAATTATCAGAACGGCAGTAATGTCCGTCTGTCGACGAAAGATGACAGTATCGGGAAGAGTTTTTATTCCAATACCGGCTCGGTTCATCTGACCACCTGGCAGCATATTGCGGTCTCAATGAATTCAGGAACGGTCAAATTCTATGTGAACGGCCAGACTGCGGGACAGGCATCATGGGTCCCGGTCCCGATAGACAGAAATGACCCTGTACGTATAGGGATGAGGGTCTCTGACATGCTCCGCGCCTTTGCAGGGACCATTGATGAAGTGCGCGTTTATGATCGTGCCCTGACAAGCGCTGAAGTATTTCTTATATATAATCAGTCGCCGGTCAGTCCTCCTGTAATATCAGACGGTCAGCCGGCGGGAGTCCTGCCTTCCGGGACGACATCCGTCACGCTGTCCGTAACTACCGACAAAACAGCGACATGTAAATATTCGATCTATCCGGACTTGCCATATTCACAAATGCAGGACACTTTTTCATCCACCGGCGGGACGACCCACACAAATCCCATCAGTGACCTCGAAGACAATGACTCCCGCACCTTTTACGTTAAATGCCGTTCTCTTGCGGGTGATTCCAATACGACGGATTACACAGTATCATTTTCCATCGGCAGAAACGTTTATCACGTCTCGCCTGCGGGTTCTGATTCAGCCCCCGGCACTGCTGTGCTGCCGATGAAAACCGTCCAGCGAGCCATCGATTCCGCGAGGAGATACAGGTCGGGGGCAACCGTCATCAAAGTCGCTCAAGGGACTTATTATGAAAGTATTGACATAGTCTGCTGTTCGTCACAGTCGGCGCTGGGCAACCTGCTGATACAGGGAGGCTGGACGAGTGACTTCACCTTCAGAAACTCAGACCCTTCCGTCACCGCGATTGACGGGAAAGGGAAATACAGAGCAATCATGATTAATGTCCCCTCATTTGATTTGACTATCGAAGGCATGACCATAAGAAACGGTTTCAATTCCGGCGTCGGAGGGGGAATCTTTGTCATTCCTTTCAGTCAAGGCAACATAACCTTGAACCTCATAAGCAACATCATCTCGCATAACAAGGCCGGATCCGGCGGCGGGGTTTATATATTCTCTAAAGAGCAGGCGGTTACAACCCTGACGCTTTCCGGCAATGTAATAGTAAACAACAGCGCGGAGAAGAATTGCGGCGGGGTCTGCGTAATATCAGAGGATGCATCTAATACCGCGCTGACACTTAACGGCAACACTATAGTTGACAACAGCGCCGGATACGAAGGCGGCGGTATATATGTCCGGGCATATAACGGGGCCTCTATAACCTCGTCATTCGTCAACAACTCAATACTCCACAACAGCGCGGCCTACTTCGGAGCCGGATTGTATGCTTATTCCGAATCAGGCGCGTCCCTGTCGGCCGATTTTGCGGGCAACAGAATATCCGGCAACACAGGCCCCTACTTCGGCGGAGGTGTCTGTCTGTATTCGGTTTCAAACTCGGCGGCGGCGTTGAATTTCACGGACAACACTATAAGCGGCAATACCGCCTCGATGCACGGCGGCGGCATTCACATGGTATCCGCATCAGGAGCAGCCATAACTTCGACCTTGCCGAATATCAACAACAACATTACTGACAATACAGCAGGCAATGACGGAGGCGGCATCTTCAGCTGGGGAACAGCAGCATTGACCTTTACGAACAGCATGATAACCGGCAACACTGCATATCGCGGAGGGGGGATATTCACCTCGGAGGGGACAGCATTGACGTTAACCAACAATACCATAACCGGCAATAACGCGGACCATAAAGGAGGGGGTATTTATGCCCTCCATTGCAGCCAGTTCGATCTTTGCTGTATCCCTGGTGACGCGCCGGACTGCGGGACCGCCACTCACGCTGCTTCCTCAGGCACTTCCGTTAATATAATTAATACCATCGTGTACGGGAACACAGCGTCAAATGACGGCAATGGTATTTACATATTGTCCGCTTATGACCTGGGTGCCGCCCTGTCGGAAGTGAATGCGTCATATTCAGACATTGATGTTTATGTAAATAACACGGTTTATCCCGGCACCTATAACGATCTGGGGAATAATATGTCAGCGGCGCCCCTTGTT
>JBFLYJ010000487.1:0-2816 GCA_040756635.1 Nitrospirota bacterium | reverse complement strand
CCTACCTTCAGTGTCACGGTCTCCGTATCAATTTCCTCAATCAGTCCATATATGCCGCCGTTTGTCATGATCTTGTCGCCCTTTTTAAGGTTCTCGAGCATCTGCTTGTGCTCTTTTGCCTTCTTTGACTGCGGCCTGATCAGAAGGAAGTAAAAAATAACAAAAATCAGTATCAGGGGCAGAAAAGACTGAAGCATCGCGCCGGTGCCCTGGGGACCTCCGCCGCCGGGCTGGCCTGCCATGGCACAGACCTCATCAGCCGACAGTGAAAAAAACAGCATCGGCAACAGAAGCAGGCTGAATAAATGCGCTTTATATTTATTGGTCCGGCCCTGCGAACGACGTGTCTTTTCTTCTGTCCGGTTCGGCATTTTATTTCCTCCAGTTACTGTCCATTATTAAAATCTTGATACTATAACTTTTCAGCGTTTTATTAATCAAGAGACCGGCATGTATCAGGAGGCCCTTCATTCTTCTTTGTCCTCTGCCTCAAAATCCTCCAGGACTTTCCTGATCTCATCATCGGTTTTCCTCAGCTTTTCCCTGCAGTACTTTATGAGATACGCAGCCCTTTTTACCTTTTCAGTCAAAACATCGATATCCGCGGTCTCGTTTTCGATCTCCTCGACAATCGCTTCAAGTTCCTCAAGGGCCTCTTTATAATTCGGAGCTTCCTTCATTGTTTCCTCCCTCCACTTCTTATTTCTAACTTTCTCCTGAATATTAAAGTTGTAATGTATATCGATGTAAGACAATCGGACTTGATGGAAAAATTTTAACTGCGATACATTGGCCGGATTCATGAAATCGTGATTGATATTTTTTGAACTTCACTTAAAGTTAACTCCTGCCGCCTAAGTTTAATTCCGATATCCCGTCGCACTGTAAAGGTTTGACGGCAAGTCCGACTGCCTGACTGATATAACATCAAGTTTTACTCATACAATTTCAGATTAGCCTCTCCATCCGGCTTTTTATTTCTGTTGCCTCTCTTCCCTTTTTCAGGCTGCCCGCCTTCCACCCTGCTGAACAGCTCCCCTTTGTGCAGGACCGTCCTCAGGCGGTCATCTGACTTTATACCGGAAGCGGATTTCACCGCCTTCCCGTTATGGTACGTAATGCTGTACCCCCGCTTCAAGACATTGACAGGATTCAGGTGACTGATGTTGCCTTCCCTGCCCAGGATTTTCTGCTGTTCGTTCTGTATGAATTTCAGGGAATACCGCAGTCCCTTGATAAATACCGCCAGAAGATGATAATTTCCGAGCAGTTTGTTCCCGGTCGCGACTTCAAGTCTTCTGGACAATGCCACCAGGGCATCCTTCATCTCCATTGTCAGTGCACGGGTATTTTCAGCGAGGTCATGGGCGAGTGAATCTATTCTGTCTTCAAAATCCCTTACCCTCGTGATAAGCATGTCCGCGACTGCGGTCGGTGTCTTTGCCCTGCTGTGGGACACTTCGTCGGTCACCGTCACGTCCCGCTGATGTCCTATACCCGAAATGACCGGCAGAGGCAGCAGAGCGATCGCCCTGCCGATCTCGTAGCTGTCAAAACACTGAAGGTCAAGCTGGCCTCCCCCTCCCCTGACAATCAAAATGATATCGAGTGAGGCCGCGTCGGAAGCGCACTGACTGAGGGCGCTCACGATTGAGGCCTCGGCCCTGTCGCCCTGCATGATCGCTTCATATAATGTGGTAACGAATTTGTATCCATATGTATTGCCGGTCAGGTGGGTCATCAGATCTTCATATCCAGCAGCGGAGGAAGATGAGATTATGCCGATCCGCTGTGGAACGAGCGGGAACTCAAGCCCTTTATTTCTGTCTATCAACCCCTCCTTCACCAGCCGCTCCAGGATCTCTTTTCTTTTTACTGCCAGTTCACCGATGGTGTAAGAAGGGTCTATATTATTTATTGTGAGTTTCAGGCCGTAACGTTCATGAAAGCCCACCGCCGCCTGGAAAAGTATCTTTATTCCCTTGGCAAGCCTGGTCCCGGTCTCTTTCTCGAATATTTCGGCTATCTCCCTGTACCTCCCCGCCCAGATGACCGCCCTGATCTCGGCCCGTATCGTGTCTTCTTCCTTGTCAACGAGTGTCAGATAACAGTGGTTCTTTACATCACATGACGCGATCTCCGCTGTGACGAGAAAGGTATCAGGCAATGAATCCTCAAGGACAGTCCTGATGAGTTGATTGAGTTCAAATAGAGACAGGACCTTTGACATTTTACGTTTACCTGCTTTTCAGTGAACCTTAACGTTGCATAAGTCAGGCAAGCGTACTTGCCGTAAAACCTTTACGATGCGATCGGCTATTGCGATTAAACTTTGACGACAGGAATTAACGCCTGTAAAAATTCGGAAAGACACCATATATGCTTTCATGAGTCTCTCTGAGGTATCGCAGGTAAAATTTTTCCGTCAAGTCCGATCGCCCGGTATCAACAATCTAATGCAACTGCAAGGTGAAGATAAAGATGCCCATATAATACCGAGTTTATTTGAATGGGGCAAGGGGGGGTATTAAAATTTATGATCAACACTATTGCAACCGCCAACTATCCATGATAATGTTTAATTTGTAAGATACCTGTAACACCGATTATTCATAGAATGAGGCAGGTATGTTTCTGGAGTATGCCTGCCCCGGCTAGACAAATTTCAAGAATAAAATGGGTTAATTGTATGTGCCCATAAGACAAGGAGGAGAGATGAGAACAATAAAATATCTGATAGTTTTTCTGTTATTTGCGGCCGCAGCGTACGCCGCTGACGCGCCCATGGAGAAAAAGGTGTTCACCGCGTCTATAGA
>JBFLYJ010000486.1:0-2837 GCA_040756635.1 Nitrospirota bacterium | reverse complement strand
CTGATTTTTTTATACTCTTTCACATGATCCTTGAAATATGACGGGAGCTCGGTCACCTGCATGATTCGGATAAAAGGCACGCTTAAAACCACATGAGTATCAATCACATCCGCAAGGTCGGCCGTGGACTTCCCAAAGGAAATATTCATTATTTCCTGTAGGATCTCAATTTCCTCATCTGAAAGTATGGTTTCTTCCTGCATATTCATAATCAGACTTTTTGCAATGTGTCCTTCACTTTCAATAGCGCAGACTGAATGTCTTCCCTTTTCAGGGGCTTCTTTAATACCATATAGGCCCCAAGCTCCATGACCTTTTTTATCGCCTTCATCTGGACATCGGCGGTCACTACAATGATTAAGGCGTTTTTGTCATGATTGATTATCGCCTCGATGGCTTCATATCCGGTCATGACCGGCATGGTCAAATCCATGAATGTCACGTCAGGGCAGATATCCTTATATTTATCGAAACCTTCTCTGCCGTCTCCCGCTTCGACAAATTCATATCCCTGGTCCTTCGGCAGACAGCTTTTCAGCATCTTCCTTGCGATCGGAGAATCATCAACAATCAATATTTTTTTTATCATTCTGCTCTATTAAATTTTTCCAATTATAGCAGTTCTTGAATAGTTTCTAATAGCAAGTATTATTTACGGACATCCTTCCAAATTTCTTAAGTCAATATCTTAATTACGCATAAATTATCTTCAGTTCCATTACTTTTGTCAAGGTAACATCTGCTATAATGAAACTCAGTCGGAACAAAGGTCATATATAACAGGGAGCCGATTCTTGCCAGGTAAAAACAGTGACATAGGAGTTGTTTTACTTAATCTAGGCGGCCCGGATACCATCCAGGCGGTCAGACCTTTTCTGTATAATCTTTTTTCCGACAGAGATATTATCAGGCTCGGACCTTCCCTCATGCAAAAACCCCTGGCATGGCTGATTTCAAGACTCCGCGCTCAAAAGACTGCGGGAATGTACAGCCAGATCGGCGGTAAGTCCCCCATACTGGATATTACAAAGGCACAGGCCGCTGAACTTGAGAAAGCCCTTAACATGGAGACAGGGCCTGACTCCGGACGACCGGCGCCCGGCCCAAGACCCAGGTTCAAAGTATACATTGGCATGCGTTACTGGCATCCTTTCATGAATGAGACCGTCGAAAAGATAATTGATGACGGAATCAATCGTATTATCGTGCTGACTCTCTACCCGCACTATTCAAAAGCGACTACAGGGTCTTCCGTCGCTGATTTCAAAAAGGCCGTTTCAGGAAGGGACTTTAATATCCGGTATATCGAACAGTGGCCGGATTTCCCTCCCTACATAAGCGCCCTGACTGAGCTGGTCGCTGAAGGCATATCACGATTAAAGGGCAAAGAATTTAGTCTGCTGTACAGCGCCCACAGCCTTCCCAAATCGTTTATCGATGAAGGTGACCCTTATCTGGACCATATAAAAACAACTATCGAAAAAGTAAACGGGCGGCTTGCCGGAATGCCCTATAACATGACCGGATTAAAAAGCATGCTCTCATTCCAGAGTAAAACCGGCCCCGTGAAATGGCTTGAACCGTCAACTGAAGAAACCATAATTAATCTTTCCAGAAGCGGCTGCAGCAATTTACTTGTCGTGCCAATCAGCTTCATCTCGGACCATATAGAAACACTGTACGAAATCGATATCCTCTACAGGGAACTGGCCGCCAGGCACGGGATAAATTTAATGAGATGCGGGGCGCTGAATACTTCAGCTAAATTTATACTCGCATTGAGGGAGCTTGTCGTTGCCGGGGCAGACTGATATTCATCTGTTCAATAAGCGAATATGTCTATACCGTCGTATTGACGAATACGCCGGAGGTCCCCAGTATGTCCTTAAGATCGGAGGCTGTTATCCCGAGCGCTTTTGACAACTTTTCGAGCAGTCCGTCCTTGTCGCTGCTTTTTTTGCCGTAGAACAATTCATTTACCGTTTCCCCGTCGGATGTCAATTGCCGGATGAAGTCATTCCGGTCGAGTGAAGTCATATCTACGACACGCCTGGCCGACACGCCGAAGTCAAAAGTAATGCCATAATCGGTTGCAATGGTACTGTTGGTCGAGTCAAACGCCTCCGAGACAGCTGATTCCAGACTGTCCCGCAGTTCCGAGACAAAATCCTCGATGTCACTGCTGATTGACGTGTCCACCTTTTTATCATCAAAAAGATTGTTCAGCGAATCAGCCGCATCTTTAAATAAATCAGCTATCCTGCCTGCCCTGGTTTTCGACATAACAAGATTATCTTCACGGTCGGAACGCAGGCGGAACTCATCTTTGATCGAATCGAGCGCCTTCTGAAATTTCAGCACTTCCCGGTAAATATAATTGAGCTGTTTTTCGGTCTGCTCAACCACAGTCGAAGTCGCTGTCCTAGAATCGGAACCGAAATGAATACCGCTTGTCGCGACGCCTGAAGCGCTTGTCCCTTCTATCTGCAAATCAAGACCTCCTATTTGTCACAGCATGCGTTCCGGTTATCTTATCGGTCGAATTCGCATATTTCTTCAATGATTGAACATTTTCATAACTTATGTTAATTTCAAGAGTATTAAGAACAAAGGTGGTCAAATGAAAAGAATAGCGATCGTCGGCGGAGGGATTTCAGGTTTATCTACCGCCTATTTGCTTCTGGAGAAAAAACCTGATCTGGACATCATGGTATTTGAGGGTGACGACCGTCCGGGTGGAAAAATATGGACCGAACGGACTGACGGTTTTCTCTGCGAAAAAGGGCCTAACGGGTTTCTTGATAACAAACCCAGGACCCTGCAGTTGTGCGGCGGTC
>JBFLYJ010000485.1:0-2847 GCA_040756635.1 Nitrospirota bacterium | reverse complement strand
AGGATTTCATGATCCCAATATGCAGGGTGACTGGGTCGTCATCCAGAATTCAGACAGTGCCGACAAAAAATGGCAGGTAAAAAACGGGGACCTCGTTTATGGATATCCCCTGGTCCAGGAGAACCAGGAATTTAAAAATGCCGTCCAGAATATATTTGACTATGTACAGTCCGCGATACCGGCTAATAAAATGGGTAATATCGATCTTAAGGAAAATCTGGGCGACCTTCAGGTCATTTCGCAGGTCACCGGCAGTGACACCGTCTGCATCAACCGCATATACGGAGAGAAATATACGACAGCCCGAAAGGTCGGAGATTTCGCCACTCAGGTCGGTGTAGGTATATTGACCGGCGTTTTGACCGGCGGACTGGTAGTTGTAACCCCGGCCAGCACCACAACGGAAATCATTGATTCGCATTACACATGCGTTGACGCGGCAACAGGAGATGTCATCTGGCAGCATGGGGTCAGAAAGGTCGGTGATCCAATAGACCCGGGCAAGTCATTTGTGGAAGGGATACTTAAACCTTTCCCCCCGGTAAACACGCCAATGGATAAGAAGTATAAAATGTAAGTCATGTTATACAACCCTGATCGTAAACAGCCAGGCCGCGGGGTCACCGCTTCATAACGGTGGCCCCGTCCGGTTTTAGGCCCCCTTTTTATTCGACGGCATACTTGCATGTTTAGTGCTTTCATGATACATTTCTTT
This sequence comes from Nitrospirota bacterium, assembly GCA_040756635.1. Classification (GTDB taxonomy): domain Bacteria; phylum Nitrospirota; class Thermodesulfovibrionia; order UBA6902; family UBA6902; genus UBA6902. The sequence goes on along the minus strand of JBFLYJ010000485.1, from coordinate 2,132 downwards.
ACAAAGACATCATGAAAAAATTCCTCATTATTACGGTCTCATTAATCGCGGGCATTCTGATCGCCCTGGTAGTGCTGATAAAGATGTACGTAACTCCCGATCGGGTAAAGGGTTTTGTAGTCCCGCTCGCTGAAAAGTCCCTTGACCGGAAAATAGAGATCAGGGACATAAGTATCGGTATCTTTAAGGGCATCGCACTAAGTGATTTCTCGATCAAGGAGGCGGACCGGACCCGCGACTTCGTCAAATGCGAAGAGTTCGTTCTTAAATTCAAAATTCTCCCGCTTCTTTCAAAGCAGCTCATTATCGATGAAATAAAAATAATATCTCCGGTGGTCAAGATCGAGCGTGGGCCTGACGGGAAATTCAATTATGAGGGCATCGGGAAAAAGGAAGAGCCCGTCAAGGAAGAAAAGCCGTCCGAGCCTGGCGGACTGCCGATCTCGCTGACGGTAAAAAAGGTAACGATACGTGAGGCGAAATTTTCGCTGGCTGACGCGAAGAATGAGCTTCCTGAGATCAAAAGCACCGCGGATGTCGGTATCAGCATCAAAAGCATGGGCGGCGCGAATATATTTTCCGAGGGGACCGTCGAGCTGAAGGTGGACGAAATTACCATGAAAAAGCCGTCCGGGAAACATGCCTCCGACATCCCTGTTGTCCTAAATTACGCGGTGAATTACAACCTGGAATCGAAAGATATACGGATAGACCGGGCAGACCTGAAGATTCGGGGAATAGACGTATCAGTAAAAGGCGACATTAAGAACCTTCAAACGTCTCCCACGATCGACATGGAGGCCGCTGTCCCCAAGGTTAAGACCTCCGAGCTTTTGGATCTTGCCCTGCTCTTTGCCGACCTGAAGGGGCTCGGCCTGACCGGCGATATCGCGGCGGCCGTCAAAGTCTCCGGAGAGATAAAGAAGACGGAGGAGTTAAAGGCCGGCGGCAATGTAACGCTGGACAAGGTCGGCATTACGTACAATCGGATAAACGCCGTTTTTGACGGCGGTGTAAAATTCGATGAGTCCGTGATGAATATCGACATAAAGGCGGCACTGGATAAAAATATCGCGGAGATAAAGGGCTCGGTCAGGGACTATCTGAAGGAACAGAAGATCAATCTTAATCTCTATGCAAAGCAGCTCTCTATCGATGCCCTGATACCGGCCGGCAAACCCGGCGAAAAAACAGCTGATGAAGGCAAAAAGAGCGCGCCTGAGAAACAGGCTAAAGAGGCCGCTCCGCTTGACCTGAAGCTCACTGCTGACGGTGAAATAAAGATAGATTCAGCGGTATACAGGAATATGAAGATGAGTGATTTTTACATGCAGTACAAGTTCAGGGACAACAGGCTGGACATCCCCAGGCTTACCGCCAAAGCGGGTAAAGGGACGATCAGGATAAACTCTCTTGCTGATCTCTCAAGGCCCGGCTATGCATATATCCTTTCAGGCAATATCGACTCCCTTCACGCGGATGAGGTCGTCAATACTTTTTTCCCCAAGGCAAAAGACACGGTCTTCGGACTGATCACCTTTAATCTGAAGATGAACGGATCAGGTACCCTGCCGGAAAACATAAAGAGAAACCTTGCCGCCGACGCTGACTTCAATATTAAGGACGGCAGACTTACCGGCGCAAATATCACGAGGGGCTTAGCGCAGTTTCTCAATATCAAAGAGCTTGAGACCATTGACCTTAAGCAGGCGAAAGGGACTGTAAGGGTAATAAACGGCATCGCGGCGCTGAACAGCGTATTCTCATCTGACGATCTTGCCATGGACCCCAGAGGCAATATAGGCCTGGATGAGACACTGGACCTCGCCTTTGACCTGAAGCTTTCCCCCCGCCTGACTGACAAGGCGATGGGGTCAAAGATAGGCCGGTACATAAAAAGCGACGAAGGCTGGGGCATGGTCCCGTTAAAGGTCACCGGCACCTTTGAGAAGCCGTTTTATATGGTGGACATTGAAAAGGCGGGAAAGCGCATCATCAAAAAAGAGGCCGACAAATATATAGATAAATTAATCGACAAGCAGGGTGGTAAGAATAAGAAGGAGCTTGAACCTATCAAAGACCTGCTTAAGGGGATACTGGAATAACGTCTTTATATAAACCACAGTTTGTGT
>JBFLYJ010000484.1:0-2848 GCA_040756635.1 Nitrospirota bacterium | reverse complement strand
ATTCTTTGGAAACGGGGAAGGGGCCGAATTGAGCGCCGGGTACATGAACCAGACGGGGCGGGTCTTTATCCTTGTCGCACGGAAAGAGTTTCTTTAGATCATAAGGGCAGGGTGCTTTCTGTAAAAGGTTTCAGTGAGTCGTCGACGTGTCGGTGATGAGATCAAGGATCAACCCGAAGAAACTCTCCTCACCCCGTTCATAATGCCAGCCGAGATGGGTCAGGCATGAAGAGCATACGCTGTAATTCCATCTGAAATCTTTAAACCAGGTGTGCTCCACGGTCGGCTCGCCATAGACGTAACAGCCATCCGCAGAGGAGAAACATCCTATATCAAAGGAGAAACCTTCCGGATTCGTAAACGTGTGCGTGTGATCGCCATTGACGGCAATTATTTTGTCGGGAGTAGTGATACTGTTCCCGCATTTCCTGCATATGATAACATGATCTTCTCCGAGCCCGAACTTTTTTTCCGTTTTTATTTTTATGCGTGATGAAGGGTCTTGTTCTGATGATTTAAGGGTCCACGCATAACCGGCAAGTCCATTAGCCAAGGTATAGATATCCGCCATTAACGCTTCCTTATATTAGATAATCGCCAGAATATTATATGACAGAAAGGACCCGGGTGTCACTGCAATGACCGCGGTCATGCGTTGACTTACCTGTCACGGTGAATTAAGCTTATCTGTGCGGGACCGAACGGATTCCGCTGATGACTGATGAGCGAATATAAAAAAAAGATATGGTCTTTTAAATCAAGGGCCATCGTATTTGCGCTTCTCCTGGCGGTCATTCTGAACGCCCATTACTATTCAGATTTTCAAACTACGCTGCTTCCGGGCGAATATATCCGTGATGGTTCTTCGGACCTGACCGCAGGCCTGTGGTCCGTACCTGTTGTGTACGACTGGGACGATGACGGTAAAAAAGACCTGCTGGTGGGAGGCAGTTATACCGGCAAGAACGGGGCGAGCTATGGTCATGTTGATTTCTATAAAAATACAGGGACGGACTCGACGCCGTCATTCAACGGTCATACACTCATTCAGACATGTGCTGATGTGTGTTTACCGGTAAATGCCGCTGCATTCGGCTGACAGGGCGCATATCCCTCAGTCGTGGACTGGAACAGTGACGGCAGACATGATTTACTGGTCGGAGACACAGAAGGTAAGGTCCTGGTATTTCTCAATACAAATACAGATTCTCATCCGATATTGTCAGGCGGAAAGTATGTCCTCGCGGCCGGGATAGACATTGATGTCGGTGAAAGAGCAACCCCTGTCACCGCTGACTGGAACAGCGACGGTAAAAAAGACCTGCTCGCGGGCAGTATGGACGGAAGCATCAGGGTATTTTTAAACGAGGGGAGTGATTCGGAACCCGTTTTGCGGTTCCCCTATCTCCTGCAGGAAGGGGGCAGGGATTTCAGCCTTGGTTCCAGGTCAGCCCCCAGGATATTTGACTGGGATGGAGACGGACTGAGAGACATTTTAGCCGGTGAAATGGAGGGACATGTCTACCTGCTGTTAAACACAGGGACCGGCGATGCCCCTGTTTTTAAGAGAGCGGGCAAATTATTTCTCAGGGACGGGAACGTCATCCGTTATCCCGATCAGGAGGGTAACTCGCGTTCGCGTCTGTTTATAGCCGACTGGAACAATGACGGGCGCAACGACCTATTGTTAGGAGGCAAGGACGGGAGAGTGATATTATTTAAGTCTGCCTCAGGACCGTCTAATTCCCCTCTTGATATTGGCAAAAGGACCTGGAACCAGATAAAAGAAACTACTCTGAGTCTGAAAAAGTTTTTACGCAAGCAAGCAGGAATTTATTTTAAAAAGTTCTTCAGTAAGGCCGGTTAGTTATTTTTCCCGTATAACGCTTATTATTTTCAATTTCATATCTTCCGACATTGCCTTCATATTATGCTTTACAGCGCCGTGCTTAGTTATTTTTTTTAAAAGCTCTTCCAATGTTTCGGCACGCCCCTTCCAGTTACAGGAGCCTCCGAAGTCCTTGCAGTGAAAAGTCTTTGCCAAGTCCGGTCCTCCTTTGTAATTTACCGATTTTAATATCAAGTATATCAGAACATTCAGATGCGTCAAGTATAGTAACTTCTGATGAGTATTGTGATGAACGTATGTACATGTGATTTATTAGGTTAATTTATGTGCCAATTAATGCTTTTTAGTAGACAGACAAGGGATTTCATGATAAAGAAATTAGAAAGCGATAACCATCTTGATTAAGCATATGAGGTTTGTGATGAAGAAAAAAATGAGCGCAGATGCGGCAAGGACAGATAGCAATAAAAGGGACGTAAATAAGGTATCCCTGAAACCAAAAACTGAAAGTTTGAAAAAGCAGTACCATAAGACTAAAAATGTCTGCAAGGTCACTTTCACTTTACCGAAGGAAGCAGCGGCAGATGCAAAAAGCGTGACCATTGTGGGTGATTTCAATAAATGGAACATAACCGAGAACAAGATGAAAAAACTTAAAAAAAGGGGACTTCACGCTTACGCTTGAACTGCCGTGTAACAGGGAATATAGTTTCAGGTATCTTATCGACGCCAACCGATGGGAAAAAGACTGGTTCGCGGACAAACATATCCCGGGGGATGCCGGCGAGGATGATTCAGTCGTAGTAGTTTAGAAATCCTTCCTTTTTAGTTCCTTCACGCTTCTTTTTGTGTCATAATAGATCTGTTCTTTTTGGTCTCTTTGATTAATAATCTAATTCAACAGGAGGGGCCGTCTGATGGAATGGACAAAGGATTTGTCGGTCGGGATCGACTTAATAGACGAGCAGCATAAGGAACTGTTTACAAGGATAAACAGTC
>JBFLYJ010000483.1:0-2858 GCA_040756635.1 Nitrospirota bacterium | reverse complement strand
TGTCGATCCTCGGCCTGAAGAGTTCTTCGATATCACATACAAATGATTCGTAATTGTCTTCAGGGCTGTGCAGAAATCCGAGGTAGGGGTTCAGCCCCAGCGCCCTCACCGTTGCGTTTATGCGGGAGAAGAGCAGGTAGTATCCGAAATTCAGCATTGAGTTTATGCGGTCTGGCTTCTTCCTGTTTCTCTCCCTGATATGAAATATCTCGTTGTCGATGAACACGTTGAGTCTCTGGTACCATTTTTTTGCGGCCGATCCTTCAAAGCCGCGTACCTGGTGAATGTCTCCTGCCTGATAGATGTCCTGCGTCACCCGTTCGAGTTCGCTGATAAAACGGTTCTGCTCCTTCACATATCTCTGCTTTAACAGCGCTATATAATTACCGAGTTTCCCGGCGGCAAACTCCTTGGCGATGCATAACACCTCGGTCTCTGTAAGTGAATAATATTTCCTGGCATGCCCTGATGACACGTCATAGTATTTCTTTGAATCGGGTTTTACCGTGGTTATGTAATACCCAGTATTAAGCGTAATGGTCAAAGGAATATTGTTACCGGTGCACCTGCTGAGGAGCGCCGTTGAGAAGACCGTATTCTCCATGACCATGATCTCGCTTATCCGTCTGAGCGGGATGGTCTCTATAATGGCCCTGTCTTTTTTGATATCGACGGCTTCTCCGTTTAAAGACAGAAAAAGATACGGTTCGGTAATATAAAGAGGCTTCCTGAGACGTTTAATACCGTCGTCAGTCCCCGCCCTGACTTCAGACTGTTGAAACTGCATCCCGAGAAACTGAAACCCGTCCTTTATGTGCTTGACGGCTGTCTTTTCTTTCTTGACCTTGAGCCCGAGTTCAGACAGATATGCTTCTGTTTCGGACAGGACGTTTTCGGCTTCTTCTCTGGTCTTTGTAAGTATTACAAAGTCATCGGCATACCTTATCATCTTTACGTCCCAATTCCTGACTTGCTCGTCAAAGGAGTCAAGGTACAGGTTCGCGAGTATAGGAGAGAGGGGGCTTCCCTGCGCCAGGCCTTTTACCCTGCCGTGAAGAATGCCGTTAAGTACATACCCGTTTCTTATTGACTTCCAGAGTACGTTCCTGATTGCGACGTCATTCCGCGGGACGCAAAGATCAAGGAGACTGCGTAATATCTCAAGGTCAACTGAAGGGAAAAACTCCTCGATATCGGACTCGATGACATATTGACAGCCTTCATCAATGGCAGCCTTCACCAGCTCGATGGATTTCTGCCGCGAAATACCTTTTCTGAATCCTATGGACCCCTCCTCAAACATCCGCTCAAACGGCCCGGCGATCGTCTTAAGCAGATATTGCTGAATTATCAGATCCCTGAAGCGCGGCTGCTCCACCAGCCTTTCCGCACCGCCTTTTTTCTTTATCAGAAACGCCGTGCCCGGAGACGGCTCATACTCATCTGCAAGAATCTGCCGGTAGAGGTCTTCCGCGAATTGCTCTTCGCTGAACGGGAAATTTTCGGACACGGAAAGCGACTCAAGCGCATTGTCATACCTGTCCAGCACGTCCCGGATGACCGACAGGATCACCCTTTTGTTCGGGAAAAATCTTTTGAAATAAGGAGGAGAGTCTTTGTGTATGACGTAGTATCCCTGGGAGTTCGACATTTTTGTGCCGGCATGCAGCTCACTCCCGAGGAGCAAAAAAGGAAGGAGATCATGAAAGCGTCCCTTAATATAGAGCTTGCCCGAGCAGCCGTTGATATACTGGGTATGTCCGGGTTCCGACTTTGACGCGCGGCGCGTCTCCGTGTAGTGCCAGTAATAAGGAAGCAAAGTAAAATCGTCATCCCGGCTCTGATAACGGATCTCCATACCGAACAGTCTTGAGAACCGGTTCTCAAGCAAAAGGACAAAAGTCTGTGGCGTAAGAAATGTCCTGTGTTTACCCTTTCCCCTGTTGAAAGGAAGCGGTGAAAGGAACTCAAGACATATCTCCCCCTCACCAGAGGACGCTCCCGCCTCACCGGCAACCATGTCGAGGCCCCTCTCCTCCACCCCGCCTATTTCCATGATATCGAAATTCCTGCCTGTCACCGGGTCGTCAAGGTAGACAGTAAAGGCGTCTCTCCATTTCTCCACATGTCCGATATCATGCCTGCAGAAGAAGATATCCAGCATGATCCTGTCCGTTTCCCTCATCCTGTAAGAATGCCTTTTGCCCCTGATGTGAAAAAAGATAGTGTCATCCAAGCCGCCCGATAAGGAGGACACTCCCTTGATGATCGACTGGAACACGGAAACAGGATGGGCGGTCATTGCGGGTACGGAGCGTATATTTACCAGCTCGACGGACAGACGGCGCCAGCGGAGGGACTTGAGAAGGCCGGTGCTTGCGTTTTCTTCTGCCATGGCTGAACCCCCGAAATTAGTTGCTCATTATAACAGATCGAAGATGATGTTTTAAATGAATCACTTCGGTTCCTACCGGCAGGAATAACGCTATAGACGTTTCTCAGATGGTGACTTCGGCTAAGAGTTTCAGGTCCTGCCGATAGGAATGTCCTTTCATACGTTTATCCGAAACACTTCCGGAAGGTTTAAATCGTTTCAGACCCTACCGGCAAGGATGTCTTCTTAGACGTTTCTCAGAAGGCGAATTCGGATAAGAAAGAATGTGTTACAAACCCTACCGGTAAGGATGTCTTCTCAGACGATAACTTTTCCCTGGTTGGACAATAAGCTTGTTTCAGGCCCTACCGGTAAGGATGTCTTCTCAGACAATGCGATGCCAGGCAGAAAGCAAAATGTAAAGTTTCAGGCCCTACCGGTAAGGATGTCTTCTCAGACAGTATCTGCTTTATCTCGGGATGAA
>JBFLYJ010000482.1:0-2868 GCA_040756635.1 Nitrospirota bacterium | reverse complement strand
AGACAGCCGTGTCCGGCAAGGAGAGTTAAATGGGTTATACGATAGTAGCATTGAAAAACAGGATAAGGGAAATTTATCCGGAAATCGAAGAACACGGGCTTACGTTCGGGCTTGGTCTCAGTGATGATGACGACGCGTATGTCGTGAAACTGAAGAAGGAGCCCCATGAACTCATTACGTTTCTTGAAAAGAAAGACGCGGACGCGTGCATGGACGGGATGAAATGCGTGCCTCTTGGTGTAAAAATAGGCGAGTTCATAAAGAATTTTGAAACGTAAATGTCCTTATTAATGAAGGTCATTACATTTTAATGAAAGCCCTGATTATCAGCGCCGACAATTTCGAGGATTCGGAACTTCTGGTGCCGTATTACCGGCTGAAAGAAGAGGGGGCCGAGGTTGATATCGCCTCGTTCGATCACGGTAAGATAACCGGGGAACACCGGTACGCGGTTGAAGTAAATATCGTCCTTAAGGAAGTTAACGCTGATAACTATGACCTGCTTCTCCTGCCCGGCGGGAAGGCGCCTGAACTAATAAGAAAAGAGAAGAAGGCGCTGGATATAGTCAAGCGTTTCTTTGAAGCCGACAAAATTGTGTCCGCCATATGCCACGGTCCCCAGATTCTGCTGGCAGCCGGGGTGATGAAGGGCAGACATGCTACATGCTACAGAACGGTCGCGAGCGCGATGAAGAGCGCGGGGGCACTGTATGAAGACAGGGAAGTAGTCGTTGACGGGAATATTGTGACATCGAGACAGCCCTCGGACCTGCCTGCCTTCATGCGGGAGACCCTGAAGCTCATTCGTAAAACGAAGAAGTCGAAATGACAGGAACGGTCTGTGCGTAATTTTTGACGGGTGAAACATTGACGTAATGTTTTCCTTTGAATATAATAGTCACCCTTGAGACAGGTATTATGTTTGTCGTCAAAATTCCCTGTCAGGTGATGCTAGTGTTAACACGCGGAATAATCCGGGGTACCGGTAAGAGAAAAAGCAAAGTTGAAAATTTCTGATCTATTCACCAGGGTCGACAGCCTGACCGTTTCTGAAACAAAAAAAATGATGGAGGAAAAGGGCCATGATGGCTTGACCCTTATTGACGTGCGTGAACCCGCGGAATATGAAGCAGGCCATATTCCGGGGGCACTATTTTCCCCACTTTCACATCTGGCGGACAATTTAGACAAACTGGATTTGTCCGGGACCGTCGTGACCTACTGCAAGAGAGGCCCGCGAAGCAGGTCCGCCGCCGCGCTGTTAAAGAGACAGGGATCGGACGATGTTTATTACATGGATGGAGGCATTGACGCCTGGAACGGACTGGTGGCGTCAGGGAGCTATGAAACGGGGCTTTTCCTGCTTGAAGGAATAGAGAACGTGGAAGATCTTGTAACGCTTGCGTGGGCCCTTGAGGACGGGACAGGGACATTCTATGCTCAGATGAGAGAATTGTCGGAAGACGAAGAAGCCAGGCAGGTATTTGAATCTCTCATGAAAGCAGAGCAAAACCATAAATCAAAACTTCTGGAGGCATACAGGCACATTACCGGGAAAGAAATTAATGACGAAAAAATCCGGACGCAAACAATCAGGGGACATATGGAAGGAGGGGTTTCCGTAGATGAACTCGTTGGGATACTGAAGAAGGAAAGGGCGGCGGTCCGGGAGATTCTGGAGGTATCAATGCAGGTCGAGTCAAATTCGCTTGACCTTTATATGAAAATGCTGACCAAAGTACAGGACGTGTCGGCAAGAAAAGCATTGAATGTGCTGATTGAAGAAGAGAAAGCGCATCTGATAAAATTAGGGGCCCTGCTCGAAAGTAAAATAAATATATAATTGTTATCATGAGAAGACTGATAGTTCTCAATAATAACAGGGGGGAGATTAAATGAAAAAAACGCTGAACAAGGCGGCTTACAGCAAAATGAACACGAAAGGTGCGGCAAAAGGACTCTCGACCGTTAAGAAGACCGCGAAAAAACAGGCGGCAAAAAGCAAAACAAAATCTGCTGTCTCTATAGGTCCCAAAAAGCAGTACATGAAATCAACTCCGGTCTGCAGGGTAACTTTCAGGTTACCAAAGGCCGCTGCGCCTGATGCCGGTACTGTATCGGTCGTCGGGGAATTCAATAACTGGAACATGACGGAACATATAATGAAGAGACTGAAGAACGGTGATTTTACCGCGACTGTAGAGCTGCCCTGCAACAGGGAGTTCAGGTTCAGATATCTGATCGACTCGTGCCGTTGGGAAAACGACTGGTCCGCTGACAAGTACCTGCCGAATGAATATGGTTCGGACGATTCAGTCATTGTGGTTTGATATCAAACTGATAAAGGCGTGAAAACGAGCAGGCCGTACTCCTGCATTGGATTGAACAGATAAGTACGATACGAGTATTGTCATGAACAGGCTTTCCGGAGAGAAATCCGCCTACCTTAAACATGCCGCAAGCCAGAAAGTAGACTGGCACCCCTGGTCCGAAAACACCTTTGAGAAGGCTCGTCTGCTGGACCGGCCGGTGTTTCTCAGTTCAGGCGCTGTTTGGTGCCACTGGTGCCATGTAATGGCAAAAGAGTGCTTCTACGATGACGAAATAGCCGGGCTCCTGAACAATCATTTTATCAATATTAAACTCGACAGGGACGAACGGCCTGACATCGACCGCAGATACCAGATGGCGGTTGCGGCCATGGGGCAGGGCGGGGGCTGGCCCCTGAGCGTGTTTCTTACACCGGAGAAAGTGCCGTTTTTCGGAGGGACCTATTTCCCGCCAGAAGACATGCACAGGAGGCCGGGGTTAAAAAAAATATTAAAGGCGGTAATAGAACTTTACAATTCAAAAAAGGACGAAATAGCC
>JBFLYJ010000481.1:0-2869 GCA_040756635.1 Nitrospirota bacterium | reverse complement strand
TATACTGGAGCGCTGTCAACAGATTATATTAAGTTACCAGCCATGCAGAATTATCAGGAGAATGTAACTTTTAATTCAAATAAGAATATTGATTTATCGGTTACATGTGGTTCAAGTTCGTCGTTAACAGGGAATGTCATAATATCGGACGGGGTAATAGCAATAATTGAAGGAGTGTTAACAATTCAGTAATTAGTTTCTGTTGCGGATAGAGTAATTTTGTATCGGCAATAAAGCTGATAATAATAATTTTTATGTTCGCAGCGGCTCAAGCTGCATTACTTTCAGAATGTTAACCACTTTTTATGTCTTTAAATCCCTTTTTTAATATATAGAGTAGGGGCGGGCTTGGAATCATACAATTAATATTTTCTCAAGATATTGCTTATCTCCCTCGGATTCTTCGACCATCGGGACAATACTGACATCTCTTTTCAATTCTGGCTGTAAGTCTACTAACCGATACCCCAATTCCCTGCATGCTCCTACAAGAATACTCCTTGCCGGTGTTATCCCTTCTCTTCTTACGCGCGTGATGCATCCCTGCGGACCTGACTCGGGGTTCTCAGTCCTTCTCAATCCCCTTTTTTAAAAAGTTGTGATAATATTAATGCAAAAGTTTCGTGTAGTTATAAGGAGGATGGCGGATACATGTTCGGAAGACTGAGATATCTTACAGCCGGCGAATCACACGGACAGGCGTTAACATGCATTATCGACGGGGTCCCGTCAAACCTTGCACTATCTGCAAATGACATTAACAATGACCTTGCAAGGAGGCAGAAGGGTTTCGGCAGGGGCGGCCGCATGAAGATAGAGTCAGACCGCGCGCAAATCCTGTCCGGCGTCCGACATGGAAAGACCCTTGGCTCGCCGATTTCGCTTCTGATCGAAAACAAAGACTGGGAGAATTGGCAAGAGATAATGTGTCCTGAAATAACCTCATCGCCTGTAGGGGCACGGCGCGCCGTGCCCCTACATAACCAATCTCAAATCCCTGACCCCCGCACCCTGCCCGTTACACGTCCCAGGCCCGGACACGCTGACCTGTCCGGCGCTTTAAAATATGATCAAAGGGACCTGCGAAACGTGCTTGAGCGTTCAAGCGCAAGGGAGACCGCCGCGAGGGTGGCGGCTGGAGCAGTGGCAAAGAAGTTTCTCTCTGAATTTGATATTCAGGTAATAAGTTATGTAACTGAAATCGGCGGAGTCAGTAGCCGGCAGTCAGTCGGGATCCACTCGTACCGAGCGGTCGGTAGGGGCGAACGGCCGTTCGCCCCTACAAACGATATGCTGACACTTTTTAGAAAAGCTGAAGCTTCTCAGGTAAGATGTCCGGATGAAAAGACTGAAGAAAAAATGATCTCGAAGATTAAGGCCGCGATCAAAAAAGGGGACACTCTCGGCGGGGTATTTGAAGTTGCGGTACTGGGAGTCCCGGCAGGGCTTGGCTCTTATACCCAATGGGACAGGAAACTTCAGGCAAAGCTATCTTATGCAGTAATGGGAATACAGGCAATCAAGGGTGTAGAGATAGGACTCGGATTTGAAATGGCGCGAAGGCCCGGTTCGGAAGTAATGGATGAGATTTACTATCGTAGGGGCACGGCGCGCCGTGCCCTTGCAGGCGGCTTTTACAGGAAGACCAACAACGCGGGGGGCATTGAAGGGGGAATGAGTAACGGTATGCCGATTATCATCAGGGCCGCCATGAAACCCATTCCCACTCTGAAAAGTCCTCTTTCATCCGTTGATATTATTACAAAGAAAAAGTTCAAGGCCGCCTATGAAAGGTCTGACGCATGCGCGGTCCCGGCTGCTTCAGTCATAGGAGAAGCTGTGGCTGCGCTGGTAATTGCAGACAGCTTCCTCGAGAAATTCGGCGGAGACAGCATGGAAGAAATCAGGAGAAACTATTCAGGGTATCTGAAACAGATAAGGGAATTTTGAACGGCAGGATTCAAGGATTCAAGGATTCGAGGAGTCAGGTGAAAAAAAGAGAGATTCAGGCACTTGAATCCTTGACCCCTCGGCCCCTTGGACCCTTTATTTATTAATTATGAAAATCGTCCTTACAGGCTTCATGGGCACAGGCAAGACCTCGGTCGGCAAAGAGCTGAGCAGGATACTCGGCTACAGATTTGTTGACACAGACAAACTCATCGAAGAAAAAGAGGGGAAGCCCATTTCGCTTATTTTCAAGAACAAGGGCGAAGACTATTTCCGTAAAATTGAACAGGACATTGTCAGGGATGTTTCCATGATGCGCAATGCCGTTATTGCCACGGGCGGAGGCGTTATCAAGAACAGCAAAAATGTGGCAAACCTCGGGAAAAACGGGATCATAGTCTGGCTCAAGGCGGACCCGGAGATCATCCTCAAGCGGGTAATGCTTGAGGGAGGCAAGAGACCGCTCCTTGAAGTCGAAGAACCCCTGAAGGAAATCAACAAATTACTTTCAGAGCGCATAAAACTCTATCAGCAGGCGGACACTTCCGTCGACACTAATTACATTACGCCGCAGGAGTCTGCCCACGAGATCATCGACCTGCTGGGGCTTGACCATCCCGGGGTTTCAGTGGACCTCGCTGAGAGGAGCTACAACATCGTTATAGGCAGCAGGATGCTCTCAAGACTGGGACTCAGGGTGAAAAAGTTCCGCCCTTCCAGGATCGCCATAATCAGCAATAAAACGGTATTCCCTTTATACAGAGACGCCCTTCTCGGTCCGCTTCGTCAGCACAATATTGTTCCTGAAATTATCCTTTTGCCTGATGGGGAAGAATACAAGGACCTGCTGTGGATATATTACATTCACGGTGAGCTTCTGAAAGCGAGGTTCGACAGAAATTCGCTCCTCATAGCCTTT
>JBFLYJ010000480.1:0-2872 GCA_040756635.1 Nitrospirota bacterium | reverse complement strand
GGAGAGAAGATCAGCAATCCCATAGAGCAGGTCCTCAGGAACAAATTAGTGATAAACATTGCGGACAATACGCTGTTAATAAAAAAAGACGGCTCTAAAATACCGATCAATGACAGCAGCGCTCCGATCAAGGATGAAGACGATAATGTCACAGGGGTGGTCCTGGCATTCTCCGACATAACCGAGAGGAAACGCTCCGAGAACGCCCTGCGCAAGAGCGAGGAACAGGTGAGGATGCTTCTGAACTCCACTGCCGAAGCGATTTACGGACTGGACCTTGAGGGGAACTGTACGTTCTGCAATCCTTCCTGCCTGCGCCTCCTTGGTTATGAGAAAGAAACAGACCTTCTCGGCAAAAACATGCACCGGCTTACACACCACACGAGAATAGACGGGACGGAATACCCTGTCAGCGAATGCAGGATATATAACGTCATCAGACGGGGGGAAGGGATCCATGTGGACGATGAAATCCTGTGGCGCGCGGACGGAAGCTACTTTTATGCCGAGTACCGCTGTTATCCGGTATACTCGGAGGGGGTGATCATCGGGACTGTCGTGACCTGCCTCGATATAACCGAGCGCAGGCAGGCCGAGAAATTCATCAAGAACATTCTTGAAAGTGTCGGTGAAGGATTTATAGTTATTGATAAAGAATACAGGATACTCTCCGCCAACAGGGCCTTCTGCGAGTATGTGAACAAGGTGTCTGAAGAGATTACGGGCAGACACTGCTATGAAGTATCGCACTATGTCGACAAACCGTGTTACGAACAGGGAGAAGAGTGTCCGGTACGATATACTTTTGAGACAGGGACCCCCCATACTGTCATACACACGCACTATGACAGAGACAACAAGCCATCTTATGTGGAAATAAGGGCTTACCCGATGAAAAATGAGTCCGGGGAAATTATATCCGTCATAGAACTGGTCAATGATATAACTGAAAGAAGGAAGCTCGAATCACAGCTCCGGCAGGCACAGAAAATGGAGGCCGTCGGTCTTCTTGCCGGGGGAGTATCGCACGACTTCAACAATATCCTCACGGCCATAGTGGGATACGGGAACCTGCTGAAGATGCATATGAAGGATGATGATCCCATGAGGCACAACGTCACCCAGATTCTTGCGTCCGTTGAAAGGGGCGCCAATCTGACCCACAGCCTTCTGGCCTTCAGCAGGAAGCAGGTGATGAACCCGAAGCCGGTAAATTTCAATAATATCGTCGAAAGCGTGTATAAATTATTAAAACGTCTCATAGGCGAGGACATCGAATTAAAGACGCTGCTTACGGACAAGGACGTGACCGTAATGGCGGACAGGGGACAGATAGAACAGGTATTGATGAACCTCGCCACCAACGCCAGAGACGCCATGCCGGACGGGGGCAGATTGACCATCGAAACCGAGCGCATAGACATAAAAGAGGAATATATCAAAAGCCACGGTTTCGGCGTGCCCGGCATATATGTCCTCATCTCTATTACCGACACGGGTTCCGGTATGGATGAGGACACAAAGGCAAAGTTGTTTGAGCCCTTTTTCAGCACAAAAGAGGTCGGCAAGGGGACCGGACTGGGCCTCGCGATGATCTATGGGATCATAAAACAGCACAGCGGATACATCAACGTATACAGTGAACCGGGAGAGGGCACTACCTTCAAGATATATCTGCCGCTCATAATGGCAAAAATAGAAGAACCCGTAAAAGAAGATATTATCACATCGGTAGGCGGCACAGAGACCATATTGATTGCCGAAGACGATGATGCTGCAAGGGAGCTCACTAAAACAGTCCTGCAAGAGTTCGGATACACCGTCATTGAAGCGAAAGACGGCCTGGAGGCCCTGGAGAAATTCATGGAAAACAGAAACAGCATTAATATGGTCATTCTTGATGTGATAATGCCCAAAAGGAGCGGCCCTGAGGTGCTGAACGAAATCAGAAAAGCGAAGCCTGATATTAAAGCTCTTTTTATCAGCGGATATACCGCTGACGCCATTAATAAAAAGAAGCTGCTGGAAGAGGATATCGACTTTCTGTCAAAGCCTTTCTCCCCTCAGGTGATTTTACAGAAAATAAGAGAAGTGATAGAACGTAAATAACATCAGGTCCTGCGCTCCTCTCCCGGGCCAACCGGCGGGAGCGCGTTTTATGCTCATCCCCCCGGACTACTCTAAACCACTAAGCCTGTTTTACCCTGTTCCATTTTGGGCGACCTCAATCCGGATGTTTACTATCATAATTAAATCAGTATAATAGAGGGCAACAAACAGGGATACCATGAAAACTACTGCCACTATCTTTGTTTTATTTATACCACTCTTAATATTACTGACATCCCTGTCTGCTTATGGTGTTCACACCGAGGGGAATACCTTTATTATAGGCATAATCAGCCCTAATGATAACATGCAAAATATCGTTTACGGGTTTAAAGCCGGCCTGGAATCGTGCGGCTTTATTGAAGGCAGGAACATTATTTACATTCAGCACGATAACGTTTCCGACGTTGAATCCGTGGTGCGGGACATGATAGCGAAAAAGGCAGACATCGTCTTTACCATGACCGCAGCCCTGACAAGAAAAACAAAAAAGCTGCTTGAGAATACCGGTATCCCCCTGATTTTCGGGGCGGTGTATGACCCTGTAGAGTCGAGTATAGTAAAGAGTCTTTTAGAACCCGGGGGTAATGTTACCGGCGTCAAGATCGGCGGCAGCACAGAAAAGGCCTTTGAATGGCTGCTGAAAGCCGTCCCGAACATAAAAACTGTATTTGTCCCGTTATCTTCCGATTCCGATACTGCAGTAATGTGCACCAGAGTTTTAAAGAAGAGCGCGGACAAGGCACACGTTAAACTGGTAACA
>JBFLYJ010000048.1:0-12373 GCA_040756635.1 Nitrospirota bacterium | reverse complement strand
GAAATATATAATTACCAGGGAGCGGTCCTGCATGCCAAGACAACCGTCTTTGACGGATGCTGGAGCATAATCGGTTCTGCAAATTTAGATTTTCAGTCATTACGCAAAAATGATGAAAGTAACGTAGGCGTTTACGATCCGGATTTCAGCGCCCATATGACGGAAGTTTTCCATAATGACTTGAAAAATTCCTTCAGGATAGACGCGGCCGAATGGGCAGGCAGGCCGATGCACCAGAAAATTCTGGAAAAATTATTTTCACTGATTATGAAAAAGCTTTAATTCAGATGTGCCGGACCTTGAATAAACCCATGATTTCTTCCCCATAAGACTGTTACCGTATGCCGTCAAATTCTATTGATATTCCACCCCATTGTGATATACTATTGTCTTGCAAATTTTTAATGATATTAATATCTGATGAACGGTAAATCTCGCACATATCCGGACAGAAAAGGGCATTTCGGCAAATACGGCGGCAGGTTTGTGCCTGAAACATTAATGCCCGCCCTTATTGAACTTGAGCAGGCCTACAATAAATGCAAAAAAGACAGGGCATTTCTTACCGAACTTAAAGCATTGCAAAAAGACTTTATCGGGAGACCGACACCGCTGTATTTTGCGAAGAACATGACAAAGCACCTCGGAGGGGCCAGGATATACCTCAAAAGAGAGGACCTCTGTCACACCGGGGCACATAAGATAAATAACGCGATCGCCCAGTCCCTGCTCGCAAGGAGGATGGGTAAGACGAGAATCATTGCTGAAACCGGAGCGGGCCAGCACGGTGTCGCGACAGCAACGGGCGCCGCACTGACCGGACTCGCATGCGAGATATATATGGGAGCTGAAGACATCAGGCGTCAGTCGCTGAATGTATTCAGAATGCGTCTTTTAGGCGCGAAAGTCACCGAAGTCAATGTGGGATCAAGAACATTAAAAGACGCGATCAATGAAGCTCTTCGTGACTGGACGACCAATGTCAGGGACACACATTATGTCCTCGGCACTGTATTCGGCCCCCACCCCTACCCTGTCATGGTAAGGGACTTCCAGTCGGTCATAGGCAGGGAGGCCCGCCGGCAAATACTTAAGGCTGAAAAAAAGCTGCCCGACTGTCTCATAGCCTGTGTGGGGGGAGGAAGTAATTCCATCGGGCTTTTTCATGCATTTCTCAGAGACAATATAAGAATGATAGGTGTCGAGGCGGGTGGCCATGGAATTAAGTCAGGCAAGCACGCGGCACGGTTCGCCGGCGGTTCACTGGGGATATTTCAGGGTTGCAAAAGTTATCTCCTGCAGGACAGTGACGGCAATGTGCTCGGAACGCATTCGGTTTCCGCGGGACTAGATTATGCCTCAGTTGGTCCCGAGCATTGTTATCTCAGGGACATAAAAAAAATAGAATACTCATACGCAACCGACACAGAGGCACTGAAGGCGTTTGAAGTCCTCAGCAGGACTGAAGGTATAATTCCGGCGCTGGAGTCCGCGCACGCAGTGGCAGAGGGCATTAAAACGGCTGCGGCGATGCCTGAAAGTTCCGTGATAATAATTAATCTTTCCGGCAGGGGAGACAAGGATGTTCAGGAAGTTGCCGCCATAAAGGGGATAAATTTATGATGTTTATTAATCGTCAGTTTCTCGAAATGGACAGCTGACAGTTTTTAATATGAGCAGAATAAGCCACACATTTAAAAAATTAAAACTATCCGGCGGCAAGGCGTTGATTCCTTATATAATGGCGGGTGACCCGTCGCTTGACGCCACAAAACAGTTTGTCCTGGACCTTGAAGCAGCCGGCGCGGACATCATCGAACTGGGGGTCCCCTTCAGCGATCCTCTGGCCGACGGGCCGACCATACAAAGGGCCGCCGAGAGGTCATTAAATAACGGCACAACCCTGAAAAAAGTTCTCGGCCTGGTCACAGGGATAAGAAAGGTGTCAGGCATCCCGCTTATTTTAATGACATACTATAATCCGGTTTTTAAAATGGGTATTGATTCCTTTGTCAAGAAGGCGGTCAGAGCCGGAGTTGATGGTGTAATAATCCCCGATTTAATCCCGGATGAGGCTGAAGACTTCATCAGGCTTGCGCGCGCGCATGGACTCGACACAATTTTTTTACTCGCTCCTACGAGCACGCCCGCAAGAATCAACAGGGTCGTCAGGGCCTCAACCGGCTTTATTTATTATGTATCGATCACCGGCATCACGGGTTCAAGATTGTCTATTGAAAAAACCATGAAGGATACCTTACAGTCTATCAAACGGATTACAAGCAAACCGGTGTCGGTCGGTTTCGGCATATCCACCCCCGAGGAAGCGCGTGCCGTAGCCGGTCTGGCCGACGGTGTTATAGTGGGAAGCGCGATAGTCAAATTAATGGCTCAGGGAAAGAGCATTAAAAATTACGTAAAAAGTCTGAGAAAGGCGATATAATGCGGGGTCGCATGCAATGCGCCCTGACATCCGGCTGTCCGTTTATTACCGACAGACGGTCACTGATTTAAAAATGCCCTGGTTCAAGAAAGAAAAAAATAAAATAACCAAAAAGGTAAAAGTCCCGGAAGGTCTCTGGGTAAAGTGCAATTCCTGCAAAGAAATAATTTACAGGAAAGAAGTAGACAGAAACCTCAAGGTATGTCCGAAATGCAATTATCATTTCAGGATTTCAGCGAGGGAACGCATTTCCCTTCTGACGGACGGCAACACCTTCACAGAAATCGGAGAGGAGCTCAAGTCATCCGATCCTCTGGATTTCAAAGACCAGATTACATACAGGGAGCGTCTCAAGGAGTCTGAAAAGAAGACCAATATTAAGGAGGCAGCCACCGCGGGACACGCCCTTATCGGAAACCGTCCTGCTATGCTTGTCGTACTGGACTTTTCGTTTATGGGAGGCAGCATGGGGTCGGTTGTAGGTGAAAAATTCGTGATGGCGGCGGAAAAGGCCGCAGAAGACTTTATCCCGCTGATATCGGTCGCTTCATCAGGCGGCGCAAGGATGCATGAAGGGATTGTGTCGCTTATGCAAATGGCAAAGACGTCCGCCTCGGTCTCACGCCTAAAGGAAGCCGGGCTGCCGTTCATTTCGATACTTACAGATCCAACTTTCGGGGGCGTATCCGCGAGTTTCGCGATGCTCGGGGACATCATAATCGCCGAACCCAAAAGCCTTATCGGTTTTGCGGGGCCGAGGGTAATTGAGCAGACGATCAAACAGCAGCTTCCGGACAATTTTCAGACCGCGGAATTCCTGCTGCAGCACGGTATGATAGACATGATAGTAAACAGAAAAGACCTCAAGGACACCGTGATAAAACTGCTGTCCCTGACAACCGGCGGTAACAGATCACCGCGGTCAGAGAATGAATAACGGTTTCTCTTTCTTCCCGATTAATCCAATAAATGCGTTACCAGGGTTAATTTAACATGGCCGATAATTCCGACAAATATAATTCCGCGATAAATTACCTTTACGGTCTCCAGAAATATGGAATAAAGCTGGGGCTGGACAATACAAATGCCTTAATGAAGATGCTCGGCAGGCCCCATGAATCCTTTCGCTCCATTCATATTGCGGGGACAAACGGCAAGGGTTCGACCGCGACGGCTGTTTCTTCAATATTAATCAAAAGCGGGTTCAGGGTCGGACTGTTCACGTCACCGCACCTTGTGAGTTTCACTGAACGCATAAAGATAAATGACCGCCGCATTTCTGAATCCGATGTCTTTGAAATAGCGGCCCTGATCAGGGGAAAAGTGTCCGAAACGGACCTGAACCCGACATTCTTTGAAGTCGTGACTGCCATGGCGTTTTATTACTTCTCCATCAATAATGTTGAGTGGGCGGTCGTGGAAACAGGCATGGGGGGAAGGCTCGACGCAACCAATGTGCTTCACCCGGATGCGGCTGTTATCACAAATGTCAGCCTTGACCACTGCGAATTCCTTGGGAACAGCATTTATGAAATTACAGGTGAAAAGGCAGGCATCATTAAACCGGGGGTCCCTCTAGTGACCGCCTCTCGCAACGAAGAAGTCATTGAGCAGCTTTCATCGGCGGCCGTTGAACATGGTTCGCAAATCCATATCTACGGCAGAGATTTCAGAGGCACCATTTCGGACATGGACGACAGACACATAGTCTTTGATTACAGGGGGCAGAGAGATTACAGCGGGTTGACCGCGCCTCTCCCCGGAGAGTATCAGCTCTACAATATGTGTACTGCAGTAAGAGTCAGCGAGATATTAAGGGAAAAAGGCCTTCCGATATCAGACCTGTCCGTTAAAACTGGTCTGCAGGACATCAGTCTCCGGGGCCGTTTGGAGTGGGCGTCCCAAAATCCTCCGATTCTTATTGACTGCGCGCACAATCAGGATGCCGCCGAATCCCTTGCAGCGTCGGTAAAGAGGCTGTTCAGCAATAAAAAAATCATTATCATTGCCGGTATAATGGCTGACAAGGACATAAGGGGCATATTGCGTCAGTTGGCCCCTCTTGCAGAAACCATGATACTGACAAAGGCAAAATGTGAAAGGGCCGCCATACCTGAAAAACTCAGAGAAGCGATGTCGGACATCTGCGGTACATGCGATAATCCAGGGTCTTATTCATTGACAGTCACAGGGAGTGTTGGTGAGGCGCTGGACCTTGCCGAATCGCTCTGCAGCAAAGACCATATCATCCTCGTAACAGGATCATTCTATACGAGTGGAGAGGTCATGGAAATACTGGGCGCAGAGAGCACTTTGTCCGGATTGAGGGAACATAAATAGAAATACTGCTTCAATCGATTCTCAAATCAATTGAAGATGAAAAACCGGGAATAAACTATGAGGGACAAAAAACCAGAGCCGGGAGACACCGGAGTGAACATGGTCAGGTCTTTTATTTTTTTTATACTTCTTATTTCCTGCTTCCTGCTGCCTGTTCCCCCTGTCTATGCGGGTGATGTTGCCGTCGTCACAGCGGACCGCATGGAGTTCCTGTCCAAAACCAATACGTACATAGCCGAAGGTTCTGTAAGAATCTCATTTGGAGACGCCGTGCTGACTGCCGACGAAGTGCTTATGGAAAGCAATACGTATGACGCGGTGGCAACCGGTAATGTCTCATACAGCGACGCTGACGCTGATATCAGCGCGGACAGTCTGGAATTAAATCTCAGGACGAAACTCGGAACAATCCACAACAGTTACATTTATTACAAGAAGAACAATTTCCACCTGCGCAGCAGGGAAATAAAAAAAACCGGCGACACAACTTTTTACCTTGACCGCACCACTGTCACAACATGCGATGCGGACCCTCCGGAATGGCAGATATCCAGCAGGGAAGTATCAGTCACGCAGAATAAAAGCCTGAGCGGCTGGCACGGCACATTCAATATCATGGATACGCCTGTTTTATACATGCCGTATTTCTGGGCGCCCCTGATCAGGGACCGGCAGACAGGTCTGCTGTTCCCGTCCTATGGTTTCAGCAGCACAAGGGGGCTGTATTATAAACAGGGGTTTTTCTGGGCTGTCAGGGAAAACCAGGACGCGACTTTATATCTCGATTATTATGGTAAGAAAGGCCTCGGAGAGGGACTGGACTACAGGTATATATTGTCACCTGAGTCTGACGGTGAATTATGGCTCTATCACGTAAAGGACAAAGCACCCTCAAGAAGCCTTGCCGAAATCAAGTCTTATCATAATCAGAAATTTTCACATAAAGTGTCGGGTTATTTAAAACTCCACGCGGTCAATGAACCGGATTATTATGAGACCATGGACTCGACTTCCGACCGCAGGTTCGGTTTGTCATCATGGGAGCCGACCACATTCGGCCTCGCGTCGGAAGAAAGGCTGCAGAAATATCTCGAATCCGATCTTCACCTCTCAAAACAGTATCAAATCGGAAGGATTTATCTGCTGGCACTCGCAAGGCAGAGCCTTGAAGGCAGCTCGCAGGAAGTACCACAGCATCTTCCCGAATTAGGAATGGTGCTGAATACGCAGTCGAAAGACCTTTTCTCATTTAACATGGCCGTCACAGGTGTCAATTACTGGAGAGAAAAAGGGCAGGAAGGGATGAGATTTGACATATATCCCAACATATATTTCAGTTACGGAAGGCTGTTTAATATTACACAGAAGGCCGGCATACGGGAAACCGCTTATTTCCTCAACGAGCCTTCCGAATATGAAGACAGGCTTATTTATGACCTTGATACGACCTTATCGACAAAATTATTCAGAAAATATCCGTCCCTCATACATATTATTGAACCTTCTTTGCAATATACATACGTCCCTTTTGTGGAGCAGGACAATATCCTGTTATTTGATCCGACTGACAATATCCCGAAGACGAGCAATATTACTTATGCGCTTACCAACAGGATCTCAGGGCTCGGAAGGGAGCAGCTGGAGGCCAGGTTCAGGATCTCACAGAGCTACAGCCTGCTTGATACCGACAAACATTTAACGCCGTTGCTGGCAGAGGCGACAATGAACAGCGACAGACTCGATTTAAGCGTGAACGCATCCTACGATATTGATGACAGCATACTGACGGACATGATCGGTTCCATTAAATTAAAGGGTGAGAAGGGATACATCGCCTTCGGAAAGAACTTAAGACGCATCACGGAACTTGATCAGTATACATTTGAAACCGCAATTTACAGACCCATCAACCTGTTTAACAAATCGCTCCCTATGGACCTTCACTGGACAGTGTGGTACGATGCCGACAGAGGGAGGATACAGGAAATGAATATCGGTTCAACATACAAAAAACAGTGCTGGGGATATTCAGTAGATTATATAGACCGGCGCAATGAATTCCAGATAATATTCGCTGTCGAGTTTACGGGCCTGGGGAGCTTCAGCCTGGGCAGCATATAGTTACTTGTTTTTGGCTTCCTGCCAATAAACTTCCATCTCGGCCAGGGTCATATCGGAAATCTTCCTCCCCTGTCTGGCGGCAGCCGCCTCAATATGCCTGAAGCGTTTATCAAATTTTTTTATGGTTCCCCTCAGCGCGTCCTCAGGGTCGACATCGACAAAATTCGCTATTCTTACAAGAACAAAAAACATATCGCCCAGTTCGTCTTCAATGTCCTTGCGCTTCCTTTCTCTTATTGCCTCTTTTAATTCACCGATCTCTTCATGAAGCTTTTCAAACACATCTTCGATCTTTTCCCAGTCGAATCCGACTTTCGTCGCCTTCATCTGGATTTTCCGCGCCCTTAACAATGCCGGCAGTGACCTCGGCACCCCGCCGATCGCGGAGTCATGGTTTTTCCCCTCTATTTTCTTGCTCTCTTCCCACCATTCGACAACATCGTCGGATGTATTAAAGTTCCTGCCTCCAAAGACATGCGGGTGCCGATGCACCATTTTCCCGGCGATGTCCGCCACAACATCATCAATATCGAATCTGCCTTCTTCCTTTGACAGCTGGCTCTGCAGCACGATCTGGAAAAGCAGGTCCCCCATCTCCTCCCTCATGCCGTCATAATCATTATCTTCGAGGGCGTCTATAAGCTCATAGAATTCCTCGACAAGATATTTCCTCAGGCTATCTCTCGTCTGCTCCCTGTCCCAAGGACAGCCGTCAGGTCCCCTGAGTTTCGCGACAATATCGACCAGATCATTAAAGTTCATGACAAAGTATATCAAATTTATTACGAAACCTGAATGTCGACCGCTGTTCCATTTTACAATCTATATCAGAAGTGTCCTGTAAAATATTTGAAGTGGACATGCGTGCTTAAAAAATATTTATGGCAATACCATAGTAGATGCATAATTATCCAATGCAGGTATGATACAGTATTTTGGCTCATTCTCGTCCCGCATCCAGCGGTACTCCGAGGCTTTTGCCTGTTCAGACCTTCTGTCTTTACTCTCGGCAAAAAAATCCGCTCAAATACTGTATCATGCCTGCCGTCTCTTGTTGGATAAAGGTATTAAGCCATCAAAGCAAATTCTGAAATCATATTGCGTCATAAATATTTTTAAGCATGTATGTCCGGACTTACTCTAATTAAATTTGACCGGACCCTTCTGAATCTATATATTAGCTAACGTTGCTTTCTTGAGAAAGGTACTGCGATAATGGGTCCTGATATAATGTCCGTACTTACCTTCCGGGTTTAATCTCTCAGCATCACTTCTGTTATAATGATCATCATTCCTGGAGGTGGTCATCATGCAGAAGACTGTATATTACTTTAACAAACCCGGGCCCGACAACACGGCACAATGCCTCGATATTGTAAAGGACAATATCACAGCTTGTGGTTACCGTCATGTCATAGTCGCCACGACTGGAGGATCAACGGGAGTCCTGTTTGCAGAAGCCCTGAAAGGCACGAATGTAAACCTTGTTGTTGTGACCCATTCATACGGGTTCAAGGAGCCTAACTCTATCGAACTGACACTTGAGGCAAGGGAAAAGATCCTTGCGGCTGGGGCATCCATATACACCGGCACCATGATTACGCATAGTCTCGAAACAGCGCTTGCGGTAAAGTTCAGCGGCGTATACCCTACCCTCCTTGTGGCCCAGTCTCTGCGGAGGTTCGGCGAAGGCGCAAAGGTCTGCTGTGAAATGATCATGATGGCGGCAGACGCGGGTCTTGTTCCTGAGGGAGAGGAAGTACTGGCCGTAGCAGGCACAGGCAGGGGGGCTGACACTGTTACTGTCATCCGTTCAGCAGCGTCAAAAAGGTTTCTTGAATTGAAGGTACTTGAAATACTGGCAAAGCCAAGGACGTAACAGGATCCATAAGAATTGCTCTGGAACTTTATACTTGTAAACTTTTTATCCACATAATTTCATCAAATGCCAGAATGGCAAGAGCAGTGCCATTCTGGCACAAATCCGTTATTTCTTCATTAATAATTCCCCGCATTTCCAGCTACTTATAATATGGCACTCATCTTGCATTTATATAGCAAGATACAAATATTATTAGCGTTTATACGTTATCAATAAATCAAAAATATTCTCTAATTTAAGGAGGGACATATGTTAAGGAAGACGAAGACGATGTATATTTTACTCGCGTCACTGTTGCTTATTTTTACTATGGGAGTCTATTCACCCGCTTCCGCCGCTTGTACAGACAATGACGGGGACGGGTACGGATATCCCGGTGACGCATCATGTCCGAAAGGCAGCAAAACAGATTGTGATGACAGTGATCCCAAGGTCTATCCCGGCGCTGCTGAAATCTGCGACGGCAAAGATTCCAACTGCGACGGATGGAAACCTGCCACTGACATAGACAAAGACAGCGACGGTGTACCGATGTGCAAGAACGACTGCAATGATAATGATCCCACGGTTTATCCCGGCGCGGCTGAAATCTGCGACGGCAAGGACAATAACTGCGACTATAGAATACCGACAAACGAAAAAGACCTTGACGGTGACGGATATCTGGCCTGCGGAACACCCGCTGACTGTAATGACAATGACCCTTATATCAATCCGGGGATACAGGAATGGTGCTCGGACGGCAAGGACAACAACTGCAACAGCCAGGTTGATGAAACCCCGTGTATCTGTCCCGACGCGGACAACGACGGCTTTACCGCTTCCTACTGCGGCGGCACTGACTGCGTTGATACCGACAACACCGTTTATCCCGGAGCGCCTGAGCTCTGCACTGACGGCAAGGACAACGACTGCAACGGGCTTAAGGACTGCTCAGACCCCAACGCTGTAAACTGTCCGCCGATAACGGATGCTGACGGTGACGGTTATGACGTTGCCGGTATATGCGGCACACCGGACTGCGACGACAGTGATCCGAAGGTATATCCCGGAGCACCTGAAATCTGTGACGGCAAGGACTCAAACTGCGACGGATGGAAAGCCAAGACTGATGTTGATGCCGATGGAGACGGAGTCCCGGTATGTGCAGGAGACTGCAATGACAATAATCCGAACATCAATCCCCTTGTACTCGAAAGACATATCGGGGACGCCATTTGCAGTGACGGTATAGACAATGATTGTGACGGAAGGGCAGACGCAGCAGACAGCGGATGCGCCGCCGGCAGCTGCAATACCAAAACAAGCCCCAAGGACTCACCCCATTTCTTCACCCTTTTGAATCCCGACGGCTCGGTCCATCAGGACAATAATACGTTAAACTGCGGCAAGTGTCACGCGGCGGACTTTAATGACCCGATACGTTTTGCTTGCCAGCGCTGCCATGCAGACCCTGCGGACACGTCCGATCCGCTGAATGGTGTCCTCAAGGTACAATACCCGCTGTTCCCGCCTTACGGTTACGGATCAGCCCCCAATGTTGCCATGCATTCGTCTGAAAACATCGGCACCAGATACGGGAACTGGAACATGGGAGACAAGGGATGCGTAACATGCCATAACCCGCATGCGCAGGAGCAGAACAATCTCTTTGGGACCGACTACGGCATGTTTATAAAGGAATATGTCTGTTTTAATAACCCGGTAACCGGACTGAATATCCAGGAATTTGTCGAATTTACATCTGATACAGGACCGGGATCATTTGCTGACGGACCGCGCAATAACGAGAACATATGCGAGATGTGCCACACCCAGACAAAGTACCACCGCAGGGACGGTACTTCTCCGACCCATTACGATGGTGATAAATGTACAAACTGCCACGTGCATGAGAGCGGATTCAAGCCGAGCTGCGGCGCCTGTCATGCCGTGCCGCCTCCAACGGGCACTCATGCTGTGCACTTCGGCGGTACAAAAGACGATGCATCTTACGGCAGCACGTCAATTGCGCAGGACGTTACCCCGCAGGGGACAGCGTATCTGATGAACTGCGGCAACTGCCATCCCATGGACGGCTCGCATCACATTAACGGCGTTTCGAACAGCGGAGGCGGTTCTGCGGAAATAGAACTTTACAATCCGAATGCGCCTGCAGGCTCGCTCAAGTCGTTAAGCCCCAATGCGACATATACTCCCGGTACGACTCTCATGACGGACGCCAACGGTCTGACATATACTGTCGGCGGTACTTGCAGCAACGTATACTGCCACAGCGGTCCGATGTATGAAACCGTCAATCCGCTGACCGGCGCGTTCCCGGCAGTGATACCGGACCCGACACCAGGACCGAACATCTATCCACTGGTATACTCACCTGCATGGGAAGACTTCGTTGTTACCTCCAGGTTATACCAGAGCCCGAGTTGGGGTGTGGATTCACTCGGCTGCAACGGGTGCCACGGTTACCCGATACAGAATGCATTCCCTGATGTTTCAGCTGGGGCAGGTGATTCACACGCGTGGATTGATGACTATGGATATATCAATCTGCACGTCTGGAATATGGGTTTTGACCCGGTCCAGTGCAGCACGTGCCACAACGATACCGTTAAGGACCCATTTACCTGGACAAGAGACGACTTCAGCATCCAGCTCGGCAACATCTCAATTTTCAACAAGTCTAAACATGTGAATGGTTCCAGAGACGTTGCCTTTACTTCTGTCCCTGTACCTTACAATAAATACTCCGGTACAGTGTATAAGGATCTCTCGACCGCTACATATGACGCGAACACCAAGAACTGCTCGAATGTCGAGTGTCATATAAACCAGACACCTGTGAAATGGGGAAGCCCGTACAGGTGGTGGAACGGCTTCGAATGTAATTCCTGTCATCAGATGTAAGATAGCAGGGAGGGGATCTTCAGATCCCCGATATTGAAATAAAGGAGTAATCAAAACCTCATGAAGGACGGAAAACACAGTATGAAATCTGGTATTGCCACAGGACTCAAATACGTTTTTTCAATGGCTTTGTTGGGCGCCATAGTTCTGTTGGTAATCGCGGCATACATTTCGGTGTAGGCCGTTAGTCTTCAGTCTGTAAAGTTATGAGGGGAACTATATAACGCAGTAAAAGGATTGCTTCATCCGGGAATTCCAGGATGGAGCAATCCTTTTTTTCAAACATATTATTAACTCTTATATCCGAGGAGGGGAAGGATGCTGAATCGCAGTTTATTTTTCACGGTCTTGATCTCAATATTAATGGTCTTCTTTTATTCACCGGTCAATGCGCAGACCTGCATGGACATGGACGCCGACGGCTATGGCAATCCCGGGGACGCGTCATGTCCGAAGGGCAATAAAACGGACTGCGATGATAATGATCCGAAGGTTTATCCCGGCGCGGCTGAAATCTGCGACGGCAAAGATTCCAACTGCGACGGATGGAAACCTGCCACTGACATCGACAAAGACAGCGACGGTGTCCCGATGTGCAAGAACGACTGCAATGATAATGATCCCACGGTTTATCCCGGCGCTGCTGAAATCTGCGACGGCAAAGACAATAACTGTGACTA
>JBFLYJ010000479.1:0-2880 GCA_040756635.1 Nitrospirota bacterium | reverse complement strand
TTGAGGCGAGGCTGTAATGCATGCCGCGGTGTCCCATGGCAATGCCGTCACAAATGCCGGGGATACCGAAGAAGAAGGGATAGCCTCCCCCGGTATGTACGCCTTTTTCGATAAACCTTTCGAGGTCACGCATGCCGGTATGACCCGGGATTATATCGGTAAAACTTGTGGCAACCCCGATAAAGGGTTTGCCCATCTCGGTACGTGGAATCCCCGTGGCATAAAGTAATGCCCTGTGCGGGACCCTCTCGAGTCCTTTTTTGATTATATCGCTTTTCATTTTCATTGATTTTACATGGGTGAGACGCTGTCTCATCCATACACGCGGGGGTCGGATTGCCCCGGCATTAACTCCTGACTTCCTGATTGTAGTCCCTGATTATCTGGGCCATACGGTCTTTATACTGAAGCTTTTGTTTCTGGATCTTCTTTTTCTCTACCTCTTCTTCTGAAGTGAGGTATTTTTTCTTAAGCATTTCATCGATGGTCTGGTCCAATTTTCTGTGCTCTTCCTCGAGCTTCCTGTATTCTTCATTCTCATCCCTTAAAATGCGCATTATTTCCTCATCTCTCATATGGGCTCCCCCTTAAATGTAATAAAGTGAAAAATTACCATATTCTAAAGAAAATTACAAGGTCAAAGCTTTGACAAATCCTTAACATTGCACTAACATAAAAAACACGATTTGAAAGTTTATGAATTAATTACATAAACAGATTTTATCACTAAAACGGTTCTTCTATAATAATAATATCTTAACGGAGGGAAACGACAGTTGAATCCTTTTTTAATTGATACGCATTGCCATCTTGATATGGAAGCATTTGATATCGACAGAGCCGAGGTGATCAAGCGAGCAGAGGACGCAGGCATAAAATACATGGTAAACGCCGCCTCTGACAGAAACGGGAACATAAAGAGTCTTGAAATATCAGAGAAATATCCTTATATATATACCTCGACAGGCATCCATCCTCATGATGCGAAGACACTGGATGAAGCACTGTTTAAGGAACTGAAGAAATGGGCCAAAGAGCCGAAAGTGGTCGCGATTGGTGAAATAGGTCTCGACTATCACTACCTGCATTCGCCCAAAGGGGTGCAGATAGAGGCTTTCAAACAACAGGTTACCCTCGCAAAAGGGCTTGGTCTTCCTATCATCGTTCACAGCAGGGAAGCAAAAAATGACACACTTCGCGTTCTGAAGGAGGTTGCGTCAGGCATACCGGGTGTTCTCCACTGTTTTTCAGGGGACATTGATATGGCAAAAAAGGCGATGGAACTCGGTTACCACATCTCACTGGCCGGTCCGGTCACATTCAAAAATGCAGTTGAGCTTAGGGAAGTCGCCAGGTTTATTCCTGATGAGTTCCTGCTGATAGAGACGGACTGTCCATACTTAAGTCCGGTGCCATTGAGGGGCAAAAGAAATGAACCTTCTTATTTGAAACACACGGCAGAATATGTGGCAGAGATAAGGGGCATAAGTCTGTCCGATCTTGCCCGGATAACCGCTCATAACGCGATGAGACTATTTAAAATAGGTGAGATATCGGAACATGGAGAAATAGCGTACAGGATCAGGGACTCATTGTACCTGAATATTACAAACAAGTGTACCAATAAGTGCGGCTTTTGCGTTAAATTCCGGACCAGCTATGTGAAGGGACATAACCTGCGTCTTGCAAAAGAGCCCACTGCGGCGCAGGTGATTAAAGAGATCGGAGACCCGAAGGCATACAAAGAGATTGTATTCTGCGGGATCGGTGAACCTCTGATCAGGCTTGACGTAGTGAAAAAGGTGGCCGTGTGGATAAAAGCGCAGGGGGGCAGGGTCAGGATAAATACGAACGGTCAGGGCAATATAATTCATGACAGGAATATCGTCCCTGAATTAAAAGACATCGTGGACAGTATCTCCGTCAGCCTCGATGCGGAGAACGAGAAGAAATACGACAAAGTATGCAGGCCTTCAATAAAAGGCGCGTATAAAGGCGTTATTTCTTTCATTCGGGAAGCGGTCAAAGTCATCCCCGATGTGAAAGTCACGGTTGTTAAAATACCCGGCGTTGATGTCGAAAAATGCAGGGCTGTCGCGAATGATCTTGGAGTGGAATTGAGGGTAAGGAGTTTTAATGTTGTGGGGTGAATAACAGCTCAAACCGTTTAAACCGTTTGAACTATTTAGTAGAATATCTTTTCCAGAAATAATCCGCAGGCCGGCGCTGTCTTTCCTGCCGCACGTCTGTCCTGGGCGTCAAGAATTATTTTCATTTCCGAGGCGGGATATTTTTTTCTTCCAACCTCGACAAGGGTCCCCGCGATGTTTCGCGCCATGTGCCTTAAAAAGGCATTTGCCGTCATACTGATTTTTATCACCGGGACTTCGAATCTGAAACCGATAAACTCAATTTCTTTCATTTCCGAGATTTCAATCCCTGTAATCTCCCTGACCGGGTTTCTGGAGCTGCACCCTGAAGCCCGGAAAGAAGAAAAATCATGCTTGCCCAATAAAAAATGCGCGGCCTCCTTCATGGCACCGATGTCAAACTGACACCGAAGATTCCAGGAATATCTTGCGAGGAAGACTGAATATGCCCCTGTCCCGGATATAAGGTATGAATAAGTCTTGCTCTTTGCGTCATACCGGGGATGAAATTCCGCGTGACATTCAACGGCGCTTGCCAGTCTGATATCTGCAGGAAGGTGCGCGTTGACGGCCCGGCGGATTACGTCCGCTTCCAGAGAGGACTGCGTCCTGAACACCGCGACCTGTTGAAGAGCGTGAACCCCGGCGTCGGTCCTTCCGGCGCCTGTAATTCTGGAATGTTCACCGGTGATGGTTGATAAGATGTTTTCCAGAATCCCCTGAATAGTGA
>JBFLYJ010000478.1:0-2896 GCA_040756635.1 Nitrospirota bacterium | reverse complement strand
AGCTCCACATGTCTGATATGTCATGCCCAGCAAGGCGCTTTCTATAATATATTCAGTTCTGACGGCTCCCGGTATACACCTGGCGGTGACTTCTACTGGCTGAAAAAAACCTTCACGTCGATAAACAATGGATCAGCTTACTCAAGTGACGGTGACAGCCACGGCCATAATGTCATTGCCGCCGATTACGGCCTTACTGAAGACAGGGTATTGTCGTCCGCCCCCGGAGGAGCATATTACTCTTATGCACTGGGTTGCACCGGCTGCCATAATCCGCACGGCACCATCAGCGGGAACGCGAATAACATAATTCCAATCTCAATGTCCGGCTCTTACGGCCTTAACGCGCCGCAAGGGACGGCAACCGGCAATTACAGACTGCTCGGCGGGGTCGGTTATAACGGCGGGTACCTGTCCGGCGGCTTCAGCTTTGTCTATCCGGCGCCGGTCGCTGTGGCGGACGAATCAAACTGGACCGAGACCGATGCAAACCACCCGGCTTACGGATCGGGCATGTCGGAATGGTGCGCCAATTGTCACTACGACATGCTTAGCGGACCGAGAAAACACCCTTCAAGCAGTAACGCGCGTTTAAGCAGCACGGTGACAGCGAATTACAACTCCTATATAAAAACTGGAGATTCCCGCGGAATACAGTCGATGTCCTATCTTGCGCTTGTCCCTTTCGAATCAGGGACTGAAGACAGATCCATGCTGGTCCCTTCAGGCAGGTCAGGTCCTGATGTGTCCGGCAGGGCAAACGTAATGTGCCTGACATGCCACAGGGCGCATGCTTCGGCGTTTCCGTTTATCGGCAGATGGGACTTCAAGGCCACGTTTATTGCCGACTCTCATCCAAAAACCGGTGACGGCGGTGTAAGCGGCAGCGATGTGCTTCACAGCTACTACGGCAGGAACATGACAGTACAGTTCGGTCAATACCAGAGATCACTCTGCAATAAATGCCACATGCAGGACTAGCCCGGATAATTCATGGATATGTCACAGCAGTAAGTAAGGCGGCAAGCCCCATTCTTTAGAACGGGGGAGTAGTCCCAGGCCCGCAATCTACCCATCTATCTCATTGGTTACGGGATAGCTGATATAAAACACCGCTCCGCCGGCGGGATTTCTTCCAACACATATTTCTCCGCCGAGCTGGTCGAGATACCGTTTTGTAATTGACAGTCCGAGACCGGTCCCTTTGGGCTTAGTAGAGCAGAAAGGCTGGAAGATCCTGTCCTTCATTTTTTCGTCGATCCCCTTCCCGGTGTCGGAAATGGTAATTTGAATATAGTTGAGTTCGGCAATATAGAGAGTCGTAACGGTTATTGTCCCGCCGTCAGGCATGGCATCAAAAGAGTTCAATATGAGGTTAATGAATATCTGCTGCAGCTGGTAGGGGTCCGCCATGATATCAGGGACATTTTTATCAAAATCCCTCACAAAGGTTATCTTGCCGGGGAGTGTATAAGAGACATCCGGATGCTTCTGCGAAAACGAAATAGTCATCTCCAGGATATCATTTATATTTACGGACATCAATTCGGGCTTGGGTGGCCTTGTAAAACTCAGGAAGCTGTTCAGCGTCTGCTTGATCCTTTCAGTTTCATTAATGGCGTTCGATTTTATGGTCATGTCTTCTTCCGAGAAATTGTGCTCTTTAGCAAGCACCTCGATTGACGCCCTGATCCCGGCGAGTGAATTCTTGATATCCTCTGCCAGTCCCTTTGTCAATTGCGCGACAACATTAAGCTGCTCCGCCCACTGGAAAGTCTCCTCAATATGTGCGCGCTCGGTAATATCCTGGACCGTACCGATAATTCGTGCGATGTTCCCGTTTTCGTCGAGTTTGACCCGGCCCCTGGAATGGATCGACCGTATCTCGCCATTGGGACGGACAATCCGGTATCTCGTATTGAATTTGCCTTTATTGGTATACATATAATCCAGAGAATGCTGCAGCGATACCCTGTCGTCGGGATGCACGCAGTCCATGAAACTTTCAGGAGATGGTTCAAACTTGTCCGGATCGACACCGAAAATCCTGTATGTTTCCCTGGACCAGAATACCTTCCCGCTCGATACATCTCTCTCCCAGAAACCTAAATGGGCAACATCAGCAGCCAGCGCATATCGGGCCTCGCTTTCCCTTAACGCCTCTTCCGTCTTTTTGCGCTCGGTGATGTCACGGAATATCCCCTGTATCACCCTCTTCCCCCCTATCTCGGAGATATTTGCGCTGATGTCAACCGGTATTTTTTGCCCGGACGCATTTACGACAAATAGGTCTCCTACAACAACATCGCCCTTGAGAACACTCTCTCTGAAAATGTTCTTATACCTTTCTGATTCCTCAGGGGGATGAAGCCGGCTCTGATGCATCCCTATAATTTTTTCAGGGGGAAGCCCCAGCATTACTCCCGCTTTTCTGTTCACCTCAAGAATAATACCTGTATCAGCGTCCGCCACGAATATCGCGTCGTTTGCGAGTTCCATCAGCTTACGGTGCTTTTCTTCAGAACGTCTCACCGTTTCCTCAGCCCGGTGCAAAGACCGAATAGGGACAAGAAGCAGGAGCAGAAATGCACCCACCGCGAGCGATACAATGACGATCGCAATCTGCCCGGTCCTCTTTAGTATCGGATAAAGCGACCTTCGGACCTCAACTCTTCCGATGACTGTTCCCGAGTCAAAGATCTCCGCGGAACGGATAAGCACAGGAGATCTGAGGACCGTGTTATTCTCGGCAATCAGATCATTTTTATTATTAAAGACATGCTGGGTCTCGGAAGGACGTCCTGTTCGGACCTCCGAGAGGATCCCTTTGATCCTCACCTGTTCGAATTCCCACATGAGGGGATTGGCACTGACGATCTGGGTAACAAATCTTGCC
>JBFLYJ010000477.1:0-2905 GCA_040756635.1 Nitrospirota bacterium | reverse complement strand
TTGCCGGAGGGCTGGTTGTGCATCTCAGTTCCGCAGTAGCGGCAATCGTAGCGATCATGATGGTTGGCAAGCGTCGCGGATACGGCAAGGAGCCCATGCTGCCTCATGACCTGCCTATGACCGTGCTGGGCTTGGCGCTCTTGTGGTTCGGCTGGTTCGGCTTTAATGCAGGCAGCGCACTGACCTCAGGAGGTCTGGCCTCAGTTGCCTTTGTTACGACAAACACATCAGCAGGAGCAGCAGCCCTGAGCTGGATGCTTATTGAGTGGCTTCAGAGAGGAAAGCCCACTGCGCTTGGAGCAGTCAGCGGCGCGGTGGCAGGACTTGCAAGCATCACCCCTGCAGCCGGTTTTGTAACCCCGTTGTCTTCGATTGTAATAGGATTGATTGCCGGGCTTGCATGCTACCTCGGCGTTAACATGAAAGCTAAATTCGGCTATGACGACTCCCTCGACGTTGTCGGCATTCATGGCGTCAGCGGAATATGGGGGACTTTAGCGGTCGGCCTTTTTGCATCAGCCGCTGTTAATCCAGCCGGCAAAGACGGCCTGTTCAACGGCAATTCCTCCCTGTTTGTAACTCAGGGGCTTTCCCTGCTGGTAACTTTCGTGTTTGTCTTTGCAGGGACCTTTATTATCCTCAAGCTCGTAGACTGGATTGTAGGACTGAGGGTGAAAGACGGTGAGGAATTCATAGGACTGGATCAGGCGCTTCACGGCGAAAGCGCGTACATGCAGTAAAGAATATCCCCCTCCCTTGACGGGAGGGGACTAAGGGGAGGGTGAATAGACAGGTTAATCGGCTCACCCCCACCCTCTCCCGTTAAGGGGGAGGGCAACCAGGAAATTAGGAGACAATATGAAAAAAATAGAAGCTATCATTAAACCCTTCAAGCTTGACGAGGTCAAAAAGGCCCTGAACGAGCTTGGCGTTCAGGGTATGACGGTTACGGAAGTCAAAGGTTTCGGCAGGCAAAAGGGACATATAGAATTTTACCGTGGCGTTGAGTATGATATAAATTTCGTTCCAAAGATGAAGATAGAAATCGTTGTGTCGGAGCAGATGGCGGAAAAGACCGTTGCCCTGATCCAGGAGCATGCAAAGACAGGCGAGATCGGAGATGGTAAAATCTTTGTGTACCCGATTGAGAACATTATAAGGATAAGGACAGGCGAAAGCGGAGAAGCAGCGATTTAAAAAAAGAACTTAGAACACAGAACAAAGAGCAAAGATTAAAAATAATTATCTTGGTTCTTACTTCTTTGATCTTAGTTCTATTTTTAGTAAAGTCTGTGGATTGAAGAAAACATGTCAGTTCTAATTTGCAAAAACATAGAGACCGAAGGTCCCGGGACGATAGAGGATTATCTCACGCAGAATAATATCCCCTACAAAATAGTCGAGCTTGAAAAAGGCGAGAGTCTTCCGGGCCCTGATGGGTTTGATACGCTCGTCATGATGGGCGGGCCCATGAGCGTGAATGATGATATTTCGTACATAAGAGAAGAAGAAGCGATGGTAAGGGATTTTGCCTCAAAGGGCAAAAAGATCTTCGGCGTCTGCCTCGGCGCTCAGATTAT
Source organism: Nitrospirota bacterium (assembly GCA_040756635.1). GTDB lineage: Bacteria > Nitrospirota > Thermodesulfovibrionia > UBA6902 > UBA6902 > UBA6902. Next base: position 1,325 of record JBFLYJ010000477.1, on the reverse strand, counting down.
GGCAAAGGCGCTGGGGGAAAAAGTTTACCCGGGTTCACAAAAAGAGATCGGATGGTATAATATCGAGTTGACTGGGGAGGGTCTGATGGATCCGCTTATGAGAAATCTCGCAACGCATCCTGTAGTAAAAGACTTCTGGAAGAAGTTCAAAGTCTTCCACTGGCATGGTGAAACTTTTGATATACCCGCCGGAGCGGTCAGGCTCGCGTCTTCAGAATTATTTCCCAACCAGGCGTTTCGTTACGGCAAAAACGCATACGCATTTCAGTTTCATATAGAAGTAAAAAAAGAGATGATTCTGGACTGGCTGAAAGACGACCCGGATTTCGGGAAGATCAAAACAGAGACCGAAAAATTTTTTACTGAGTACAGAGGGCGCGCGGAGAATTTTTATAAGGGATTTTTTACATGATTAAAGATAAACCACAGAGGGCACGGAGAAAAGTTAATAATGAATAATGAGCAGTGAACAATTAAGGAGAAATTTCTCTCTTTACTTGTTCATTGTTAATTGATAATTACTAATTCTCTGTTTACTCTGTGCTCTCTGTGGTTGCATTTCACAATAAACCCAATAAGGAGGAAACATGACACCAAAAGACGTAATCAAGATGGCGCAGGAAAACAAGGCTGTTATGGCGAATTTCAAGTTCCTTGATTTCCCCGGCATCTGGCAGCACTTTGCAGTGCCTGTCGCAGAATTAAAAGAAGAAATATTTGAAGAAGGCCTCGGCTTCGACGGCTCTTCAATCAGGGGATGGCAGGCGATCAACACATCCGACATGCTCATTATCCCTGACCCCAAGACCGCCTTCATGGATCCATTCATGAAGTACCCTACAATCAGCCTTATCTGCAACATCGTCGATCCCATTACAAAGGAATTTTACACAAGGGATCCCCGTTACATCGCCCAGAAGGCTGAAGCGTATCTCAAATCAACCGGCATCGGCGACACCGCATATTTCGGTCCCGAAGCCGAGTTCTTTATTTTTGACGGCATCAGGTTCGACCAGACCTCAAACAGCGGATACTATTTTATCGATTCCGTCGAGGGTATCTGGAATTCGGGCCGCGAGGAAAACCCGAACCTGGGTTACAAGCCGCGCCACAAAGAAGGCTACTTCCCCGTACCGCCGACAGACAGCCAGGTTGATATCAGAACCGAAATGGTTATGGAGATGCAGAAGTGCGGCATCTACGTAGAGAGAGAACATCATGAAGTGGCAACTGCAGGACAGGCCGAAATAGACATGAGATTCGATTCCCTCGTCAACATGGCCGACAAGAACATGCTCTTTAAATACATCATCAAGAACGTGGCA
>JBFLYJ010000476.1:0-2945 GCA_040756635.1 Nitrospirota bacterium | reverse complement strand
CGGGGAATGAATGGTCAGCCCAGGTGTCCTTGTCAGGTTTGGGCATATGGCAGTCCTGACATCTCTGCTTGCCCCCCTTCAGTGCGTAATTTTCAACATAGCTTGTATAAAGTGTTTTACACTGCCAGAAAGGTACGCTGTCAGGACATCCATGGTGGCACCTGGCGCAGTAGTCCGGCGATGTCAGATATGCTGACTTGATCGTCTTTTTAATGAAAGGTACATTCTCGTTATGATTGGTCGGATCAACGTTGCCGGTAGGACCATATATGGCATCTACCTCAGGTGTGTTGCTCCAGTAACCGTCCTTGAGTGCGAACATGTTATGACAGCCGTAGCAATTGAGATTGAGCTTGGAGAGTTTCTCCTTTGCCGCGTCCCTCTTGTCTTTGTTAGGATCATCGACCGCTGATATTATCGTGTCGATTATTTCGGCCACAAGATCGTCAGTGGCGTATTTGATAACAGGAGCGTGGCACCACAGGCAGTGACTCTTCATCGACATCCTCGTTATCTTAGACCCGTCCCAATCCAGTTGTGTCTCTCTGTCAGCACCCTGCTTTAACCATGTCCTCCATGTTTGAAGCACGCGTTCTGTGCTGAAGGAGTGGGCCTTCGGTGAATGCGCCCATTGGTTATATACGTCTTCGTGGCATTGAGAACAGACTTCAGAGTCGAACTTCGCTGCCAGTTCATCGAAGTCGGATATGAGTTCACCGGCACGGTCTGCAGGGATGGTCGGTCCATGAGGACCGGTACCTGATCCGGATGCAAGAGCTGCGCAGGGGAACATTGCGACCGCGATGAGTAAGAATATTTTAAGCAGAAATCTCATACATACCTCCTTTCAATTTATTTATTTGAAACCCGCGGGTTGTTATTGTACCGCCAGGGATCGTATGGAACGTATTACACTACGGAACTAAGGCGCTGTTATCGTCTGAATAAAAACGCCAATCATTATAAATTAAAAAAAGAGCTCTCTGCAAGGCAATATTGATAATAGTGAAATTAAAAATGTTTATCTGATTAATTAATGACTTCAGTACGCAAAAAAGACTGCAAATAAGGCGGGCGACGGTCCGCGATAGTGCTGGTCCAGATGATTGACATTATTGATTTTCGTAAGTTAGAATTACGTACACAATGGACGATCATAAATTAAAGGTATTCTGCATAGTAGCGGAAACGAAGAGTTTCTCCAGGGCGTCAGAGATAATTCGTCTTACCCAACCTGCCGTCAGTCTCCAGATTCAGGCACTCGAAGAAATGTACGGTACCAAACTTTTCAATCGTTCCGGCTGCGTCATTACGCTGACCAAAGCAGGTGAAATGCTTTATAAGTACGCCAAGGAGATCAATTCACTCTACGCCGCGGCAGAGAAGGAAATAGGCGGGGTAACGGGTCTTGTAAAAGGAGTGATATCGGTCGGCGCAAGCTCCACAATCGGCAACTATGTCCTTCCTTCTGTAGTCGCTGATTTCAAGAGGAAATACCCGAAAGTCGGGATACACCTTCACGTCGGCAATACCAAACAGGTCATAGATTACCTTAACGCTGGAAGCGTTGATGTAGGTCTTGTAGAAGGAGAAGTCAATAAGCAGAAGCTTCTTATGGAAAAGCTCATCCCTGATGAGATGGTTCTTCTGATGTCTCCGTATCATCATCTGTCCAAGAAAGCCACGGTGTCTATCATGGAACTTTCAAAAGAACCTCTTATCTTCAGGGAAGAGGGTTCCGGGACCAGGCAGGCTATTGAACGCTATCTTTCAAAACATGGCATATCACAGCAGAACCTGAAGATATCCCTTATCATGGGGAGCACGGAGTCCATAAAAAGCGCAGTTGAAGAAGGCCTGGGGACAACAATACTCTCCCGCTGGGCAGCCAAGAAAGAAATTAAATACGGAAGCCTCAAGTCTGCGGTGTTCAAGGAAGAGAAGTTTGTCAGGGATTTCTGCCTGGTATATAAAAAGTCTAAAGAGCCGTCTCACACAATAGAGCAGTTTATGGGTTTCCTCAGACGGTATCCGTACAGCAAGCTCCTCAACTCTTAATATTCATCTCTTATTTTTTAAAAAATTCCAAACAGGCAGTGAATACATCAGGAAAGTTTTTTGCGGAAAGTCCGCTCGTCCGGTATCAATAATTTAATGCAAATGCATGGTTTATTCGAAAGATAAATCAACGATGGTTTGAGGACGGTGATCTGATCAGCCGCTGATCTTTACTGCATTAATAAAATCAAGCGTACTTAATTCCTTGAATAATTTCCCGATGGTCTGTTTATCTCTTGTGGAGCCGGTGAAGTGATAAGTTGTTTCGCCGCTTGCCCGATTATTTTCATAATTGGTAGAGTGAATGTGAAAATTGCAATTAGACATCACCGATATGATTTTCCCTTCGATATCGGTACCCGCGGGAGCGGTGATGACGATTCTCTTATAGCGCAAGGTCTTGATCCGCCTTTCAAGAATCCTCAGCACCATCAATGCGATGACTGTTATTGCTGCGGTAACAAGCCCTTCGAAATAAAGACCTCCCCCGATGGCCAGCCCTATGGCAGAGACTATCCATATTGACGCTGCGGTTGTCAGTCCCCGAACAGCATAACCGCTCTTAATGATGACACCTGAACCAAGGAAGCCGATACCTATCAGGGCGCCTGCAGCGATTCTGGCCGGGTCAATTCGCAGGGTTGAGTCCAGGTTGTGAATACGAAAATAATAATTCTCGGAGGTTACCATTATCAGAACTGAGGCAACACATACGATCAACTGCGTCCTGAAGCCGGCGGCCCTTCCATGGATCTCTCTTTCAAAGCCGATGATTCCCCCTATAAGCGCCCCAAGAACCAGGCGTAATAATATTTCATGCTCAGGGATCATACCAGAACATTATAATCAAGAGTTGTACTGCTGTCAAAACTTATTTATATACTTCC
>JBFLYJ010000475.1:0-2956 GCA_040756635.1 Nitrospirota bacterium | reverse complement strand
GTCAGGGACGCAATCGGCTCATTCATGTTACCTGAGAAAAAGGAATTATTAAAAGAGGTAAACAACAGGGGCGCTGTTTCCCCCGCCACTCGTGCGATTGATAGCAGAATGCCTGTCAGGATACCGGCAGCGGCCCCTCTGTATACGACCTGTATGATCACCTTATAATAGGGGGCCCCGAGGGCAAATGCCGCTTCTCTCAACTGCCACGGCACCAGTGTAAGCATGTCCTCTGTGGTCCTCAGAACAACTGGTATCATAATAATCGCCAGTGCAATCGCCCCAGCCCATCCGCTGAAATGCCCCACAGGTTTTACAATTACGGCGTAGATAAAGGTCCCTATGACAATAGACGGCACGCTGACCATGATATCAGACAGGACGCTTATTATCTTTGCTATCTTTCTGCCGCGCGCGTATTCGGCAAGGAAGGTCCCTCCCAATACCCCTACAGGGACACCTATCAGGGTAGCGCAGACCGTAATCATGATCTGACCTACAAAGGCGTTTCTCAGCCCGCCGCCTTCGATTCCCGCCGGCGCGGGATCATTGATGAATAGATCCATGTTTAACGCCTTTATTCCGTTCACAAGCACATCCCCGAGTATAAAGACGAGCCAGAACAGGCCCGCCAGCGCTGCAAGCGTGCTCAGTGTCATGGCGGTAAAACCTTCAAGCTTTCTCATTTTTTCCCTAGTCATGTCGAATTTCACTCCAATTGTCACGGGCATGAAAGTCTGTGGAAGTATTTCTATACGACACATATTAAAAGTGGGTGGCGATCAGCAGTCGGTCGTCAGGACATGAAAAAAAACATGTCTGCCATGAAGTAAAAATATAATATGCCTTTTGTCGATTATAGAAATTCTGGAGCAGGCTTCCATGCCGATTGAATGGTGTTAAGCAATACTTGATAATTCTCATCTCGAATACTTCCTCTCGGCCTTGAGTAAAAACAGTTTCGCCACGGCAAGAGTTATAAAGCTCATTATAAACAGCACAAGGGCAAGATAAAACAGCGATGACAGATAAAGATCGTTGTCCGCCTCTGCAAATTCATTCGCAAGGGTCACAGTAATTGTGGCTGCCGCATCAAGAAGCGACGTGGTAATCTTGTGGCTGTTTCCAAGGACAAAGGCAACTGCCATCGTCTCCCCTATCGCCCTTCCCAGAGACAGGACAATTCCCCCGAACACCCCGAGTTTTGAATACGGCACAACTACATTCTTTATTACCTCCCATTTTGTTGCGCCGATCGCGTAAGCAGATTCTTTTACAATAGCGGGCGTTAGATTGAAGGAGTCCCTTGATATGCTGGCGGTAAAGGGGATTATCATTATACTCAGGATTATGCTCGCGGTTAATATATCTATCCCCATGGGGGTGCCCTGAAATAATATATTCACAAACGGGACATCTGCAGTCATTTTCTTCAGGAAGGGTTCAATATGGTTGCTCATTATCGGCGACAGGGTAAAGAGCCCCCACATTCCATATATGATGCTCGGGATTGCAGCCAGAAGTTCTATGGCCGAGCTGATAGGGCCCTTTAGAAAATTTGGTGAGATCTCTGTAACAAATATGGCAATGCCTATTGCAACAGGGATGGCGATCAGCAGAGAGAAAAAAGTGGTAAGTACTGTTCCATAGATATTGGTAAGCGCACCAAAGGATTCCCGCACCGGGTCCCAGTCCGTTGAGGTCAGGAATTTTACAATGCCGAACCTGTGTATAGCAGGTGAAGATTCCGATACGAGCACATAAAAAATCCCGATAACGAGTATGATCACCGAGAAAGAGGCTACGGCGGTTACAGATGAAAAGACAATATCTGCAGGATTCCTTTTTTGTTGTAATGGCATATGGCTGTTTACTTCAGGGGGGGGATACTCCGCCCCTGCAAATTAATTTAATAAATCCCCTTCACCTTCCAGTAGGCCCTTACCTTTTCCTCGAGCGCTTGCGGAAGAGGCACATATACAAGATCCTTAGCCCTGTTATCTCCGTTTTTAAATGCCCAGTCAAAAAATTTAACGATGCTTTTGTTTGAGGCCGTTTTTTCCTCTGGAAGGAGTATGAATGTTGCTCCTGCAATCGGCCAGGAATCTTTCCCCGGGGCATTGGTCAATAAGAGATAAAAATCTTTTTGGGGATCAAAATCACCCGACGCGGCAGCCGCTTCAAAACTCTCAAATCCGGGCTCAACAAAATTCCCGGCAGCATTTTTCAGCCCGGAAAATACAAGCTTGTTCTGCTTTGCATAAGCAAACTCTACATATCCAATGGACCCGGCCGCCCTTTTTACGTAGTTTGCCACCCCTTCGTTACCTTTACCGCCGATGCCAGTGGGAAATTTCACGGCCTTGCCTGCTCCGATCTTCGCTTTCCACGCAGGGCAGGTGTCACTCAGGTAATTGGTAAATATGGCGGTGGTCCCTGAGCCGTCAGCCCGGAAAATAACTGTGACTTCGCTGTGCGGAAGCTTCAGATCAGGATTTATTTTTTTGACTTTATCGTCATCCCAGAATTTAATATCTCCAATGAAAAGCCCGCAGAGAGTCCCGGTATCAAGCTTGAGCTGCCCGGAACTAACATTCCCGAGATTGACTACAGGCACAACCCCGCCGACAACAGCGGGAAACTGAAGCAGCCTGTTTTTCTGTACCTGATCAGGAGTAAGCGGATCATCCGAGGCGCCAAAATCAACCGTCCGTTCAGTGACCTGCCGCTGACCACCTCCTGAACCGATAGACTGGTAATTGATCTGAACACCCGTTATCCTGTTGTAATCATACGCCCATGCAGAATACAGGGGATATGGAAAGGTGGCCCCTGCACCGTTTATTTTCTCTGCTGCCCCTGCAGTACCAAAAGACAGAAGAAGCGCGACCGTGAAAATGAGTTTGGCAAGATTATTCATAATACCTCCTTTTTAGTGTCTGAATTTATTGTTCTT
>JBFLYJ010000474.1:0-2961 GCA_040756635.1 Nitrospirota bacterium | reverse complement strand
AAACATCTCTCTATATGGAAATACCGCTACAATCACAATGTATGACATGTTGGGCGTTAATATTGCCCTAAGCACTGACTGGACGCCGTCTGGCTCTATGAACCTGCTAAGGGAACTAAGATGCGTAGATTACTTCAACAGCAGACATCTGAATAACTATTTAGTAGATTGGCAGATGTGGAGCATGGTAACTTCAAATCCGGCAAGGGGTCTTTCAGTAGCCAACCAGACAGGATCGCTGCAGCAAGGGCAGTTTGCGGATATAGCAATTTATAATGGGGCATCAGCTCCAAATTACTATCGCGCTGTTATTAACGCAGAAATAAAAGATACGGTCTTAGTTCTTCGCGCAGACCTGCCGCTCTTTGGAGATAAAGAGCTCATGGACGCTATCCCTAATGGCCAGACAGGCTGCGAAGAAATACCTGGCGGGGTATGTTCTGTCGGCAAAACAGCCTGTATCATGCGCGAGGTGGGCGTCGATTATAAAACCCTGGCCGCAGTAAACGCTTCATCTTATCCTTTGTTTTTCTGCAGTACACCAGACAAGGAGCCCACGTGTATGCCTATGAGGCCTGCTGACAAATACGGCTGTGGGCAATATCCCCTTGCTGACCCTTCAAAGGATTTTGACGGGGACGGAGTCCCGGATAGCCTAGATAACTGTCCGACAATCTTTAACCCTGTAAGACCGGTTGATGATTATAGTACGCATCAGTGTAAGCAGGCTGACTATAACGGCAATGGCATAGGAGATGCGTGCGACGTAAACCCCTTAGGAAAAATTTAATTGAGGCGAAAAAGTAATAAAGCATGAACAGAAAGTTAATCATATATCTGGTCATCACCTTTCTTCTTTTATCCCTATGTTCATCTCTTGCATACGCGTCTGAATCTCTTAGCAGTTCCGGCAAGGCAGCCGTTGAAGAAGGCATATACCCTACAGGACCTACATGTTCCAAATTATCTACCGCAAAATGGGATGAGATCAGTCTTTATGAGTTAACTTACGGGTGTCTGCCGGCCGGCTGGGATAAGTTTTTTGAGCAGTCAGAAGTCAGAACTCAGGTAAATAATATTTCCGATAAGATAGCCCTGGAAGTTAAGACCGGAGACAAGATAGGTCCCGCTATAGGGAATACTTTCAGGGCATTGTATCTGGTGAAGCCTGAAGACATAAAGGCAGTAATCATGGGCCAGGATCCGGCCCCTCAACCAGGATTAGCCACTGGACTTGCTTTTTCCACAGAGTCGGGTGTCAGTTCATCAAAAGTAGCTTCGATACAGCGTGTCCTTCTGGAAGCTCAAAACGAGGGCAAGTGCATAGATCTAAATAATGGCGACTTAATAAAATGGGCGCAAAACGGAGTCATACTGTTAAACATGGCGCTTACCATCCCATGCCCATCTGGTAAAGAAAGCTGCACAATAGGCGGGCATATCCCGTTATGGGGCGGCTTTACCAGCCAATTAGTATTCTATATCGATAATAACGCCAACCCGGCTGTTTTTATATTATGGGGCAGTCAGGCCGGACAATATGGGGAAAAAGTAACAAACAAAAAGCATAAAGTCCTAAAAGGCGGCCATCCTTCACCAAGAGTATCAGGCAAGAACTTCTTCTGCAAAAACTATTTTAACTGTGCAAACAAGTGGCTGGCCTCAAGCGAACGGGATCCTGTGAACTGGAACCTAATAGACAGTTGCCCCACGGCAACTCCCTGTATCTGGAGCTGGAATTCAGGAACGCATACATCGTCGTGCAGCGAAAAGTGCGCACTGGCGGATTGCGAGTAAATACATAGCAGTTTTAGCACTAACTACGAGACATATAATTAACGGAGGGTAACGAAATGAAACTGAGAGGCATTCCGAAAAATTTGAGCAGTATGTTTTTCCTGGTTTTATCATGTTTTTTTGTCATGGCAAGTTCGGCGCTTTCATCATCCGAGCTGCCAAAGTCAAAGGCCAAAGAGCTAACTTCATTCACAAGTGCAGTCGGGTTTGACTATAGGGGTGATATCGAGCCTGTCCCGGCAGATATAGCAGTAGGTATTACGACAGGTAAATACGAAATTACAAAAAAAGAGTACAAGACTCTGGATATCAAACAAAAAGGTGAATATATCCGCATGGAGGGTTTTCATGCGTCAACCTCTTCTGGCGATCCGATGCTGCCGGTACGCATCTATGAAATCGTAGTGCCGCCGAATATAGACTGGAAAACGTTGAAGATTTCGCTTGAAGCAGTGGAAACCGTTCCCCTGCCCGGGCAGTACGACATCCTTCCGGCGCCGCCGTTACGGGCAAGAGTAGACGGCACGGACGTCATACAATGGGGCTCAGAGAAAGACATAGTAGATGGCCGCAACATGAAAATCTATGGCAAAGACCGGTTCTTCCCAGAACAGCCGATAAAGATCGTTTCCCATGCTCAGCTTCGCAAGTGGAAGTTCGTAAAGGTGGAATTTTCACCTGTGCAGTACAACCCGGTAAAGAAGTCCTTGCAGGTTATACAATCAGCAAGAGTTCGTCTGAGCTTTACGAGAATAGGCAAAGAGTCATACCGCGGCGATCCGCTCCTTGACGACAAATTCTTCGACGAGGAGGCTAAATCGCGGTTTATTAACTTTAAGGCTGCAACCGAGTGGTACAGATATGTTCCAGCGCCAAAATCTCTCAAATCCCTGGAAGCCGATCCGGATTATGTAATAATCACGACAAACGCTATCAGAGACAATAGCGCAAAGCTTACGGATTTTGTAAACCATAAGATAGCTCAGGGGCATTCCGTAGGGGTCGTAACAGAGGACGACTATGGTGCTCTTGTCGGTCAAGCCCCGAACGGTACAGCGGAGAAAATCCGGCAGTGGCTTATAAATAACTATGTGCCCCTGGGCATCCACTACGTTCTTCTCGTTGGGAATCCTGACCCGGATGATCCTGCAGCCCCAGCAGACT
>JBFLYJ010000473.1:0-2964 GCA_040756635.1 Nitrospirota bacterium | reverse complement strand
AAAATATTTCTGGCATTGCAGTTTTTAACAATCATTCCCATGCAGGAGACCGGAGAGGTCTCCAATGAGGAGATCGGCAAGACGACGGCGGTCTTCCCTCTTGTGGGATTTGCCGAGGGCGTTGTGCTGGCATTTATGGCCGCGCTCTTCCTTAAGCTGTTTCCGTCTGAGCTTACAAATGCCCTGCTGGTCCTCATTCTGGCAGTCATGAACGGCGGGTTACATCTTGACGGTATTTCCGATACCTTTGATGCCGTGGCATCAAGAGGGGACCGGGCAAAGAAACTCGAGATAATGAAAGACAGTTCAGTCGGTCCAATGGGGGTTGTATCAATAGTAATGACTTTGCTGCTTAAGTACGTTCTTCTCAACGCAGTGTCTTTCGAATCGACTTCAACGGCTTATTTAATGACTGTTCTTGCAATGCCTGTATTGTCGAGGTGGTCCATGGTCACAGCGGCCTATTACGGCGAACCTGCAAGAAAAGACGGACTCGGAAGGCTGTTTATAGAGCAGACCGGCTCCAGGCAGCTTATCACGGCCACTGTAACGGCTTTAGTGCTGTTGTCGCTTCTTTGCGCGGTAGTTTCGGAGTTTTCGCTTTTGATGTTTTTGGGAATGTTTGCCATGCCGGTGCTGTACGCTTTCAGTTTCGGCGCGGTATGGTTTTTCAGGAAGATGTTCGGCGGCCTGACCGGAGATTCATTAGGCGCGATCAACGAGCTTGGTGTCCTGATCTTTTTATTAAGCGTAGTTATAAATAATACCGGACAGGCGTGAAAGAAAATATGACCAGGGTATATTTAATAAGACATGGAGAAACTGAAGGGGCAGAGTCCCGGAGGTACAAGGGGCATATCGATGTGCCACTGTCTGAAAACGGGATTGAACAGATAAAAAAGGTGGCGGAATATCTACATCAGAACACAGAACACAGAACACAGAGCACAGACTTGAAGGCGGTGTATACATCCGATCTCAGCCGGGCGATAAGGAGCGCTGAAATTATCGCCGGATGTCATGGCCTGAAGCCTGTTGTCGTTAAAGAACTCAAGGAACGCAGCTTCGGCGTCTGGGAAGGGATGTCATTTGATGAAATAAAAGAGAAATGGCCTGATGCCTTTGACTCGTGGGCGTCGGACCCATTGATGTTCAGCCCGATGGGCGGGGAAAGCACGCTGCAGGTGAGAGACAGGGTGATGACGGCATTTAATGAAATTACGGCAGGACATAGAGACGAGAACATAGCCATAGTATCGCACGGAGGTGTGATCCGTGTTGTCCTGTGCGAGCTGCTCGGCGTCCCGCTTAATAACATTTTCAGGATAGATCAGAATTTCGCCGCACTGAATATTGTGGAGATGTGGGATTACCCGGTGGTCAGAATGATTAACGGAGGCATGAACAATCTGTAGAGGCGTATTGCAATACGCCCCTACACGCGAATGTTACAACAAATTATGGCAAAAGCAATAATGATACAGGGAACAGGTTCGGGTGCCGGTAAAAGCGCTATCGTTGCCGGCCTCTGCAGGATATTCAGGGACATGGGCATTAAAGTCGCGCCGTTTAAATCCCAGAACATGGCGCTGAATTCCTTTATAACCAGGGAAGGCGGCGAGATAGGACGGGCACAGGCTTTTCAGGCTGAAGCAGCGGGACTGGAACCATGCAATGACATGAATCCCGTACTGCTTAAGGCAACCGGAGAAGCGGGGTGCCAGGTCATACTTAACGGGAAAGTACACGCGACGATGAAGGCGCATGAATATTACGCGATCAAAGACAGTGTATGGAATGAAATAACCGCGGCATATGACAGACTGTCAAAAGAGTACGACCTGATCGTCATCGAAGGCGCTGGCAGTCCCGCGGAGATCAACCTCCAGTCAGAGGAAGTTGTTAATATGCGAGTTGCCCGTTATGCGGACGCGCCTGTGATTCTCGTTGGCGACATAGACAGGGGCGGGGTATTTGCGCAGTTGTACGGGACCGTGGAACTTTTAAAAGATAACGTAGGGGGGGTGCATGCAACGCCCCTGCAGTCCGACGCGGATTACATAAAGGCGTTCATCGTAAACAAATTCCGCGGTGACATTAATATCCTGAGGCCGGGGTTGAGAATGATAGAGGAGAAGACGGGTAAACCGGTAATCGGTACTGTTTATTATCAGAACCATATGGGCCTTGATGAAGAGGACGGGTTGTCCATCGAACGGATTAAACCGTTGCAACCGTTGCAGCCGCTGCAGCGGATAAAGATCGTTGTGCTGCGGTTAAAGTATATTTCCAACTTCACCGACTTCGCTCCCTTTATGTATGAGCCGGACGCAGAAATAAAATACTCGATGTGGGAAGAAGACATAAGCAGCGCTGACCTCTTGATCATTCCGGGGTCGAAAAACACGGTCGCTGATTTAATGCTTCTCAGGGACAGTGGAATCGAGCAGTACGTAAAGGCCGCAGTTGAAAAGGGGACTCCACTCATCGGTATATGCGGAGGCTATCAGATGATCGGGGAAAAGATTCTTGATCCTCATAATGTTGAAAGCTCTTTGCGGGAAGTGGAAGGCATGGGATTGCTTGATACGATAACGACGTTTGACATGACAAAAACTACATGTCGCGTGGAAGCGGAATTAGCAGATAGTAGGGGCGTATTGCAGTACGCCCCTACAGACGTGAAACCATTTGACAATAGAGCCCATAAATTAATGGGTTATGAAATTCATATGGGGAACACGACCGGGGATACCGGGCTGTTCAGGGTTAACCGCTTGAACAGTTCAGACAGTTTAAACGGTTCAAACGGTCATATACCCGACGGCTCCTCAAAAGGCAATGTCTGGGGCACATACATTCACGGGATATTCGACAATGATGAATTCCGGACCTCGCTGATAAACTCACTGAGGGAAAAGAAAGGCCTTCCTCTCCGTGAGGCGGCCGTTGATTACAGGGCAA
>JBFLYJ010000472.1:0-2967 GCA_040756635.1 Nitrospirota bacterium | reverse complement strand
GGCAAAGGAATTGAGCATGTATAAAATAATGGTCAACGCTGTCCTGCCCGGTTACATGCTCACAGACATGGGTATGGATGCAGGCAGTAAAGCAAAAGAGTTTGCCCTGCATGACAGTCTCGTGAATGATTATTCCAATCCTGAGAATATCGCGGAGTTCATCTGCTGGCTTGCGGGGACGGAAGGAATAACGGGACAGGTTTTTAACCTGGACGGAAGAATTTTGTAAATGAGAAGTAAAGAACATGCATAAAGGGATATTCATAACAGGCACTGATACCGGTGTCGGCAAGACATATATTGCCGCCGGATTGATCAGGGCATTCAAAAAGATGGGGCTAAGCGTTTGTCCCGTGAAACCAGTTGAGACCGGCTGCGGGACGTTTAATAAACGACTGGTACCGGCTGACGCACTGAAACTGGTCTCCGCTGCTGAAGCTGACGAGCCGCTCGGTCTTATTAATCCGTACCGCTTTAAGCAGCCACTTGCCCCCGCTGTCGCGGCGGAACACGAAGGTGCTTCAATCAGCAAAAAGAAGATCATTTCTGCCTGCGGACAGATTTCGAAGAAATACGACATCACAATTGTCGAAGGGGCAGGGGGCATCATGGTGCCCGTATACAGGAAATATCTCTTCATCGACCTTATGCAAGACCTTGCCATGCCGATCACAATCGTGGCCAGACCCGGCCTCGGCACAATAAACCATACGCTTCTTACGATCGAAGCCGCCCGGAGCAGGGGGCTGCGAATTCTGGGTGTGATCATTAATTGCGCGGACCGGACCAGAAGGAGTCTTTCTGAAAAGACAAATCCTGAAGTAGTTGAAAGGCTCGGCGGCGTCCCTCTGTTAGGCATCGTAGGGTACTCCAAAGATCCCCTCGGCCGAGCAGCGCAAAAAGTCCATCGCCGCATTGCAGAACAGATTTTAAGCAGATCGTGAGCGGAACGACTTTAATTCCGGGATTTGTTGAAGACTCCCCGGAAGGAGTAGTAATCTCCATGACCGGGGACAATGACAGCCTCTTTCCCGGACTTCACAAGTTCCGCGTCGAACCTGCCGATAAATTCTCTCAGCATGTCCATTTCACGGCGGAACAGGAGGCTGTTTACATTAGTGCTCGTCATCATGAATTTGGGATAGTTCAGTATGTCCCTCTCTTCCTGTCCCAGACTTTCGACGTTTAGAAGATAGTCACCCGTAAATATCAGACCGGAATCATGGCTGAATATGAATACCTGCCCGGGAGTATGTCCGCCGAGGCTTTCGAGTACCTTGTATGTGTGCCCACAGAATGTGAACTCATCGATCAGCATGAAACCGCTTTCGTGCGGTGTGGAACCGTCCGCGTATTCCATCCAGTTTGAGGGGATACTGAGCTTGGTGAATTCATTTACCAGGATCGTGAAGTAATGGTTCAGGTCGGAAATGGGAGAACCGCTGCCCCAGGCGCGATTTTCATTATCGATTATCCCCCTCGCATCTTTATGCAGATAGACGCGGCTTCCGAACTCTCCGGCAAAATAGCCGCTTAATCCCGAATGGTCCGCGTCCGCATGGGTAAGGTATATCCTCCCGATGATCGACGGGTCAATAGCGTTTCCCCTTAACATTGCCTTAACGTCTTCAAAATATAATCCATAAGAGCTGTCGATCATTACCGCGTCTTTATCGCACTGCAGTATGTATATATTCCCCCCTGTGGGCATTCTGAACGCGTGAAACGTTACATTGTCAAAAGTAAGCGGTCGAAGTTTGCGATAGGTAAAACCGGCCCCTGTGTTCATCAACGAGGCCGAAGCGAAGGTAAGGACATTGGTTATGATATTTCCTTCCTCATAATGTTTACCTGCTTCATTGCTGAACTTAAGGAGAGTGTCCGTCATCTTCTGCGATGAATCGATCAGTTTTTTCAGCCTGCTGATATCTTCTGTTTTAAGAAGAGATTTTAACTTGAAGAAGAAGCGCTCCGTGAGATTCAGGCCGATAACGTCCTCGATTTCCTTATGGCCTGCCCCTTTGTAAATGATACTGTAATAATATCCGTGAGCATTTATGTCTTTAAGAAGCCTGTCAACTTCCTCAGGGTCCTGGGTGAAGAGGGATATCTTTGCGGAAGTCTCGGATATCTCTTCATTGTATTCCATATATATGACATTTGCCTCATGCCGCGCCAGAAGAGCGGCAAAATCCCCGAGGGTCCCCGGGGTATGCTCCAGACGTACTTCTATCTTAAGGATACTCCGCGTGTCGATTACCCCCAGCGCGGACCTGTCCGTTTTTAATCCGGGATCAAGCAGATTATGCGCGGACAGTTCTTCATAGACCTGGCTGATCGTGGTATCCGAACTGCATTTCACTTCAAGAAGCACACGGTTGGGATGTACCGAGCGGTCATAGGAAAAAAATATGATGTTTATTGAATATTGCTTGAAGATGCCGGCGAGTTCTGCAAGAGACCCGGGACGGTCCGCAAGAAAGGCACTGATCTTGACCAGAAAGTGACGGTCACCAGACTCATAACGGTATACGCGAAAAAACCTGTTATCCATTTTATCTACATTAAAGAGTTATGGTTTATCATAAGTATCCGGATAAATTTCATTAGAGTAAGTCCGGACACACATGCCTTAAAAATATTTATGACGCAATATGATTTCATAATTTGCTTTGATGGCTTATTATCTTTAATCAGCAAGTTGACGGCAGGCATGATACAGTATTTGAGCGGATTTTTTTGCCGGGAGTGAAGACAGGAGGTCTGAACAGGCAAAAGCCTCGGAGTACCGCAGGAAGCGGGACGAGAATGAGACGAAAATACTGTATCATGCCTGCGTCGCATAATTATGCATTCACTATGGTATTGCCATAAATATTTTTAGTACGCATGTCCACTTTAAATATTTACCGGACACTTCTGATGGTTTATCCTGGTCTTCAGCGAATATTATATCAGAACACCGAC
>JBFLYJ010000471.1:0-2968 GCA_040756635.1 Nitrospirota bacterium | reverse complement strand
CCCGCATCAGTCAAGGCCCCTTGACCGGCATCAATAATTTAACGCAGCTGCAAGGTGAAATCCGACGACTTCAGTTTTTTCGAGAGAAGAAAGGTCAGGTGCTTATCAAGCAGTCCTGAAAGCTCCACAATGGTTTGCGGGGCGGGTTTGAGGCGGTTTGAAATATGAATGGGCCACTCTATGCTGTGCATGTAGAAGTGAATGACCTTGTTATTGATGCGCATAAACGGCTTGCCCGTCCTGTCGGGTGTGACAGCGCATTTGCTGCAGAGAGTTGTCCCGGAATCAGGATAGAAATCGAGACTTTCCATTCCGCACCTGCCGCAGCCTTTCAGTCTCGGGGCGTATCCGATCACCGCGAGAAGACGGATCCGGGTGATCAGGTGCAGGGCCTCCCTTTGTCCCTGCTCCGAAGACTTTACGGTCTGAAGAATATTGAGGAAAAAAGAGAAGAGTCTTTTGTTCGGGATACCCGCCGGCATCAGGGAAATCAGTATCTCCACTAATTTTGACACACTGACAAAATCATCGTAATTCTCTCTTATCTCATGAAAGGAGTCAATGATGTCGGCCTGTGTTATTTTGGGGAGAGACTGCTCCTTGCCCCAGAGTGAAATCTTAGCGTGGGTAAGGGGCTCGAGGCTGCTTCCGAACCTGCTTTTAGTCTTTCTGGGACTTTTCGCGAATGCATTGATTATGCCTTTATCGGAAGTCAGGAGGGTCACAATAAGGTCGGCTTCGCCGTATTTCTGGGTCTTCAGGACAATGCCTTCGGTTCTTATCAGCACCTGGTGTCCACTGACGGTTACATAATGTTCCCGAAATCTTCAGGCTTGAGCTTCTTCAGCCAGTCTTCGAGTTCGTCATTGTTCTTGTGTTCAATGACCTGTTCATCTACGAATATCGGGGCGTTTATTCTTATCGCGACCGCGATAGCGTCGCTAGGTCTTGAATCGACCGGGATTTCGGATCCGTCCCCTCTATCGATATAAATTCCCGCATAGTATGTATTGTCGACGATTTCCGTGATAACGACCTTGGTGACCTTCATTTTGACGCCTGCAAGTACATTTTTGATCAGATCATGAGTCAGGGGACGGGGCGTTACAATTTTCCCAAGCGCCAGCGCTATGGAGTCCGCTTCAGGTTTGCCTATCCATATCGGCAGCGTATTATTGCCGTCTATTTCCTTGAGGAGAAGTATGTACATATTGCTTCTAGGATCGAAAAGCAATCCTTCTATTTTCATCTGTTTTACCAAAGAAACACCTCGTAATATGAAAGGTAACTAAAATATGATACCTCATTGACCGGATTTTTTCTATACGCAGAACAATCAAAATTAATATTAAATCCCCAATGTCAGAAGGGGACAGCGGGCGGATATGAGAAGACACGGCGTAAAGTGTTTAACGGGACGGGCCCGATAATTAGCAGGAAACACCGAATGACCGAAGTGTCTATCGCGTGGGTCGCGTCGACACCTGTAATAAGCGGACACCCGGGGACGTGAATAAATTATTTAAGGGAACCCAAAGCCTCTTCTATCCTGTCAAGTCCCTTTTTGATGTTCTCCATGGACGTCGCGTATGAGAGACGAATGTACTTATCGTCACCAAAGGCCGATCCGGGGACCAGTGCCACTTTACCATGTTCAAGCAGATATGTGGACAGTTCAAGTGAATTGTTCAACGGTGTCCCGTTAAACTTCTTCCCGTAATAGCTTGACACATTCGGAAACGCGTAGAACGCCCCTACGGGGGTCTTGCATGTAACGCCTTTCATCGAGTTAAGACGCTCTACCATGTACTTTCTTCTCCTGTCGAATTCGGCAAGCATGGTCTGCAGAAAATCCTGCGGGCCCCTCAGCGCTTCGACAGAGGCCTTCTGCGTAATCGATGTAACATTGGAAGTTGACTGGCTCTGTATATTTGTCATTGCCTTTGTAATATCTTTGGGGCCTGCGGTAAAACCGATCCTCCATCCTGTCATGGCGTGGGACTTTGAGAGGCCGTTTACCACGATGGTCCGCTGTTTGATCTCCTCTCCGAGAGACGCGATGCTTATGTGTTTAAACCCGTCATAGACGAGTTTCTCATAAATCTCATCAGAGATGATATAGAAATCGTGCTCTACCGCCAGCCGGCCGATCTCTTCGAGGCTTTTTCTGTCGTAAGCAAGCCCTGTGGGATTTGAAGGACTGTTGAGGATGAATGCCTTGGTCCTGGAAGTTATCTTTTCCCGGAGAAGTTCGGGTGTGACCACAAAAGAATTTTCTTCGCTGGTATGGATAATCACGGGTACTGCGTCATTCAGGAGCACCTGGTCCGGGTACGTGACCCAGTAGGGAGCCGGTATGATCACTTCATCTCCGGGACCGAAGAGCGCCTCTGCGATGTTATACAGACTGTGCTTGGCCCCGCATGAGACAAGGATCTCGGTTTTATCATAATCAAGACCGTTGTCCTTTTTGAATTTCTCGATGATCGCTGTCTTAAGATCAGCGATGCCGTCGACGGGGGTGTATTTGGTGAAACCGTCTTTCAGAGCCTTTACGGCTGCTTCCTTGATATTTTCAGGCGTGTCAAAATCAGGCTCGCCGACGCCGAAGTTGGTAACGTCCACTCCCGAGGCCTTAAGCGCCGAGGCCTTTGCATTCATTGCTAGTGTGGGGGATGGTTTTATGGCCTTTGTTCTCTCTGCAAGTCTCATTGTGCTTCCTCTTTATCTTTTAATTGTTCAAGTTGATCTGACAAGCGGTCTGCATGTTTTCATGCTTTTGAGGATCTCAGGCTGGGTCACGACCGCGGTGCCGACTTTTGCCACGACGACCCCTGCGGCGTGGTTTGCGATAATTGCAGCGTCCTTTAAATCCGCTCCTGCAGCATGGCACAGCGTAAGCGCAGCTATGACGGTATCGCCCGCCCCGCTTACATCGTATACCTCTCTTGCGCAGGTCGGTATGTTG
>JBFLYJ010000470.1:0-2974 GCA_040756635.1 Nitrospirota bacterium | reverse complement strand
TACTATTACTATAAAGACTTTGTTGTAGGCAAACAAAATAAGCCCTTTTATCCGGGGGATATAACCATAGCTCAGTGGATAGGTAAGTTTAAGCCTGAAAGGATTAATGTCATACCCCTTTTTGAGGACAAAGAGCATATGTTCGAGGCTCACACCATCCTGGAGAAATATCTCAGGGATAAGGATATAAAGCATCAGAGAGTTTTCATAGCAAGGTCTGATCCGGCAATGAACTACGGCATGATAAGCGCTATCCTCTGCAACAAGATCGCTCTTCAGCGCTTACAAAGGCTTTCCGAAAAAATTGGGGTGGAAACATACCCTATCCTCGGCGTCGGTTCAGCACCTTTTAGAGGGCATCTTGCGCCTGATAATGTGGCCCGCGTCCTCAATGAATATCCGGATGTCCAGACCTTCACCGTTCAGTCTGCCTTTAAATATGATAATCCTGCGGCGTCTATCATTTCGGGCATTAGGAAACTCAAGGAGTCATCAAGAAAGAAAGGCAAGGATATCGATGAAACTCGATGTATAAGAATTGCCGACAAGATGTCAAGGGAATACAGAAGATCGGTGAAATTTCTGGCGCCTTTAATGAACTATATGGCAGGTTTTGTCCCGAGAAGGAGGATGCGCAAGCTCCATGTCGGGTTGTTCGGGTACTCCAGAAGCGTAGGAAAAGTACGGCTTCCAAGAGTTATAAGCTTTTGTGCTGCCGGCTATTCTGTGGGCTTGCCTCCGGAAATTATCGGATTGAATGCATTAACGAAGGATGATATTGCTTACCTGAGGGAGGTATATGTTAATTTTGATTTCGATATCTCCACCGCCATGGCTTTTTTCAACAGAAATGTTCTTAGTATAGTTCCGAAGGAGGCACGTTCATCTCTTAAGCTGGATCTTTGTAATTACAGCGCCAACGAAGACCACGGCGTCATCACTTCGCGGATAATTAAAGCAGTAAAGGACAAGAACGAAAAGCATATTCAGGGTATGCTTATAGAAGCAGCTCACATAAGAAGGTTTCTTGGGTGACGCTGACTCGAAAATGAAGAACCCTGCGGCAGAGACCGCAGGGTATCAGAATCTGAACAAATAGCCTGTCATTGCGAGGAAGTCGTAGACGACTGACGAAGCAATCTCAAAGAAAGATTGCCACGCTACACTCGCAATGACACAAAAGGAGACCCTGTAGCAAGACTACAGGGAATTACAAGTTTAAACTGGTAAATTGAAAAGATGTCCTTCTGCTTGTTGTCCACACGGACAACGCTACTTGACCGCTTTCTTCAGTGATGTGCGAAGCTGGGCCGATCCCTGGTTGTTGACCTCCTTCTTTACAATGATGTCCACAGGTCTTACGTCTCGACCATAATATGCCTTGTTGAGGCTGTCTCTCACGTCCACCACCGAGCCCTCCAGGTTCAGTCCGGCATAGAGCCCCTTTGACTTTGCGAAGGAAATGAAATCGGCGGTTATGTTGCCTTTCGCGCCGCCGCCAAGGGGGCCGACGGCAATTGAGGTATCTGCCCCGAGTTTAAAAGAAGATGAAAAAAGGGAATCAATGGCCTTCTGGCTCATGGCCATCATGATCACTTCTGCTGCTTCACCACCGATCTGGAGTCCGAAGCTTACTGCACCGATGGTATAGAAGGCAGGCTGGCTCCAGTCGCCTGTTTTTTCATCCTTCACCACGAGAACTCCGGTACCGCCCGAACCGCCAAAGATGAAACCTGCCTTGAGCACCTGGGGAAAGATCAGGAGGCCCTTGGCCTCCTTCAGATGATTGTGAAGCCATGTGTAGTTCGTGTCGCGCATCAGGCCTTCGAAGGTGACACGTGCCTTGTCAACAATCCCCTGTGCATCACCCCCGTCCGATGCTATCACCGGCCTTGCCGTAGTGATGAACAATGCAATAATGGTCGCTACTGAAATTACCAATGCCCTGATGCGTGATATACTTTGCCTTTTTCCTTTCATTTGCCTTCCTCCTTGCTCCACATTTTAACAGAACGGTTTTGATAGTATTGTATTCTAATAACAGGATTAATTCCAGGATCGGCAGAAAACGGGAATGCCCCTTTGCAGCGACCCGGACAGAATTTATGTTTTCGGCAGATGGCGCATGATATCTTTTAAAACTTACCGCGTACCTGTCTCTTCGTCCTCCCACTTCCTCAATCTCTCCAGATACTCCTCCCACTCAAGGGGGAGAAGGTATTTCTTCCTGTCGTTGCATTCCTTGCATACAGGGACGACGTTTCCCTTTGTCGATTTACCGCCCCTGATAATCGGCACGATGTGGTCCATGGTGAGGTCCTTCAGCTTCACCTTCTTCTTGCAGTAATAGCACTCTCCGGAAGCGCACTTTCTTTTCCACCACTGCGTCTGCCTCAATTCACGGGCCTTTGCCCGCTCTTTTCTGATTTCCTCTTCCGTTACATATGAAATAAAAGGTTCCACGTTGAACTCCAAACCCTAAATCCTAAATCTCAAACCCTAAACAATATTCAATGCCGAAATACAAAACGCTTTGAAACTTTGAATTTTGAGTTTGTTTAGGATTTCGTGCTTCGTATTTAGTATTTTTCATTTTTCTCTTATCTCCCTCCAGAGCACGCACCGGTTCCTTCCGTTCCTTTTTGCATGGTAGAGCGCCTGATCCGTCTTCTCTATGAGTTCGTCCCTGTTCCCCGTATCGTGGGGAGACGTCGCAGCGCCGATGCTCACCGTCACCCGTAGTTCTTTTCCGTCGAGGGTGAACACCTTCCCCGCTATGGCGTTCCTCAGCCTTTCTGCCATCTTTTGAGCCCCTTCATGATTTGTCCCCGGAAGTACGGCAGCGAATTCCTCTCCGCCGTATCGTGCGGGAATATCCACATTTCGTATGGTTTCCCTTATTACTCCGGCAACTCCCCGCAGGACCTCGTCCCCCGCGGGATGTCCATAGGTATCATTGACCTTTTTGAAGAAG
>JBFLYJ010000047.1:0-12376 GCA_040756635.1 Nitrospirota bacterium | reverse complement strand
GTACAGGACAAGACTCAAAAGGACCCCGCCCAGCACAAAACCTAAAACAAGCAGGGATATCTCAGTCGCCATAATTACCCGTCATCCCGATGATATTGTCCAATCTGCCGCATACTCCTTTCAATAAATTACCTCCGGACCCAATTAATCATAACCCTGTCATTGTAATAACAGGGCATGTTCGCCAATAAATCAATCATTGTCAGTCTTCCGTTAACGAAACATTATAATTCATTTCTTAACGGCTATCCATAATTTTTTTGAGTTCCGGCCCTCTCTTTTCCGGCAGTCCCGGCACCCTTTCAAAAAACTCTTTCACTGCCCTTACAGAGTGCACGACTTTCATGTCCGGCAGAGAAGAAATGATCGTCTTGCCGTAGAAACTCCTTATAAGCCTCGTATCCAGTATAGCGTTAACGCCGTAGTCCCCGGAGCCTCTTATGAGCCTGCCTATGCCCTGTCTCAAAGAGAGTATCGCGGACGGGAGCGCAAGGTCCGGGAACCAGCGATCTCCAAGTCTCCTGCATTTCTCATCGTAAACCGGGTCTCCGGGCGAGCCGAACGGCAGCTTGACTATAACGACGAGGCTGAGGTCTTCCCCTTTTATGTCTATCCCCTGCCAGAAAGTCGATGTCGCAAGTAAAACGGAATTGTCCGTGTCCTTGAACCATTTTATCAGTCTGGCGGGAGGCATGTCCCCCTGTGATTTGAAGGGGCACTCTGTTTTTATATTTTCGGACACAAACCTTAAATGGGCATATGAGGTGAAAAGGACGAGCGCCCTGCCCATAGAAGCGCTTATCAGCTCTTCAATGAC
This sequence comes from Nitrospirota bacterium, assembly GCA_040756635.1. Taxonomy (GTDB): domain Bacteria; phylum Nitrospirota; class Thermodesulfovibrionia; order UBA6902; family UBA6902; genus UBA6902. The sequence goes on along the minus strand of JBFLYJ010000047.1, from coordinate 11,559 downwards.
CTTCAGACTCCCTTCCTGGAAACTCCTGCTGTTTTCCTTGACAGGCGAAGGGAGGTCTTTGTCTATGTACAGGAGCGCCTGTTTACTGAAATCAAAAGGCGAATCTATCACCGTCTCCATGAAGTCCGTGATGCCGAGCCGTTCCCTGATGAAACCGAAACTCCCTCCCGCCGTAAGGGTAGCGGATGTCATGATTACGCTCTCATAACCGTTTATCAGGTCAACAAACGGCATCCGGCACTCTACAAGACTGCTTTTCAGCTCGAGCGACTTCCTGTTTACCGCGGTATAGTACACTTTCTCCCCGTTGTCCCGCGCAATGAAGTCATCAATAACAGCCCCGATCGAATTTATATATGCGATCGTGGTGTCCAGCCGGTCACGGAGTTCATCTCCCTCTGCGGAGTCCCTGAAGAGATTCAGCCTGTGGATGACCTTGTCAAAAGCCATCTGCTCTTTGAGTTTGTCAAGGCTTTCTGACATTTCCTTGGTGAATCCCCCCCTGGAAAACGACTGGATGACCGGATTTTTAAAAAACTTCTCGACCGGATCAAACAGATGACCGGTCTCGATCTTCAGGCCCCTCAGGCGGTGAAGCAGCCACAATATCTGTGTATGATTAAGGGCGCTGCCGCATACGTGAGAAATAACGTTCTCCATCTGGTGCGCCTCGTCGATTATCAGCTGATCATGGAACGGGAGGATATTAAATCCCGAGACAAGGTCATAAACAAGGAGATGGTGGTTGACGACTGTAATGTCCTTTTTGTAGAGCTTGCGGTAATGGGCGTAATAGAAACAGTCCTGGTAAAACGCGCACTTATTCACGCCGCAGTCATTCGAATCGCCGCAGACGTCCGGCCAGAAATCAGGGATAAAATCGAGTTCGTCCCTGTCGCCTGTTTCGGTCTCCGACACCCACTCGCGGAACATCAGAAAAGATTCGGTAAGCTCAGAAAATTCCCTCTCCCGTTTAAGGCAGAGATAGTTGTTCTTCCCTTTCAGCATTGCAAAGGAAAAGGTCTGCGGCATGACCTTCTGGAGAAACACGAGGTCCTTGTTTATCAGCTGGTCCTGAAGCGCGATTGAGGCAGTCGATATGATGGTCTTCTCATTTGATAATAATGCCGGAATGAGATAGGCAAAGGACTTCCCGACGCCGGTGCCTGCCTCTACGAGCAGGCGCTTCCTGTCGGTGAGACAGTTCAGCACAGCCTCCGCCATCTCCACCTGCTGGGGACGGTGTTCGTAGTCAGGGAATGTTTTTTTCAGGATGCTGAATGCTGCCTTAATGTCGTTCAAAGTATTAACCTTCTGGTCGTCATTCCCGCGAAGGCGGGAATCCAGTTACATTCTCACCTATCGCCGGAAATATTCTAACGGATCACATTCGTTAATTTGCTCGTCAATCATCCGATCATTAAGATCTATTTGTTTTGTCATCTTTTTGCTTAGCCACCCTGCCTGTTTTAACTCTTTGATAAGCGATGTAATAGCTTTAATAACTGACCTGATATTATCACGATCAAATCCAATATAAGATTTTTGATCAATAGTCGGAACGGTACAGTTTTTGTCTACCAAGTAAATTACTTTGTGTGGAGTGTACCTAAATTTTTGGCATGCTTGTCCCATTTCGTGAGACACGCTTGAAGACGGAGAGCTCTCTGTCCTAGGAGTAATCAAAAAAATCGTCCCAGCAGCGTAGTCAAAATAATGTTCTTCTTTATCTTGAAGAGTTTTTCCTTTATTAGGCGCTAAAGGAATCATTTTGATATATATTTCAAGTTCGCTAAGAAAGTCCTTAAAGTCACGTGCCAAGTCTTCCTCTTGCGTATCATACAAAAGCAAAATATTGTTCATGTTGCCTCCTAACCTCTCTGGCCTCACACCTTTAAACAGCCCCTTGTCTGTGACTTGCTCCATCTGGCTTGTTCTTCACCATGATAGCCTCTTTATTCTGGATTCCCGCCTTCGCGGGAATGACAGATAAAAATCTCCCCTCACAAACGCTCATACACCCACACCCTCTGACCGTCGCGGATTTCATCGACTCGTCTGACGAGACGTTTCTTGTGGAGGTTAAGCAGACGCGTGCCGCTCGTGTTTGCCTCAAGTTTCATTGCGTCCGAAAAATCTTTCGCTGTCACCCTTCTGTTCTTCTCGATAAAAGAGAGCGTCTCTTTCAGATAATTATTCAGGTCCCCAAGAAGGAGCCGGGCACCGTCTTTTGTCTCAGCCATGACCGCAAGGTCTTTTCTCTCGAGGGCCACTTCTATATTTTCCTTCTGGTTTTCATTAAGACCCGTCAGTATGATATACCTGTCTCCATACTCTCCGCCGAGAAGGCGTGATATCAGTTTCGCGATGATCTCATCCGCGCAGGAATAATCGATAACCCCTATGGATGAAAAATCAAGCGCTGCGACCGTCCGGTCATCTTCCTGCTGGATGTCACGTTCAATCCGCTCCCGTATCACCTGCCCCGACCTCCTCGTGACAAGATCGCTCGAGCCGTTTTTGAGTTCCTCCTTAAGCAGTCTGTATAAGTCGTAGGTGTTCATAGTCTATTACGTAAGTGCCCGCACTCATATACTCTATGCCGTATTTCTCCGCTCTGATTTCAGATGATGCCCATTGTTAAAAACCCTGCCGCCAATGATGCGCTGCATTCCAACCGCGAAATTTTTTCTGACTTCCTCCATTCTCCTGTTATGGTGGACAACCGTCTGCCTCTCTGTTACGGTCCGGTCATCCCCTGATTTTCTGTCCGACATAATATTCCTCCTGATTGTAATGAGGTTTATATTATTTGTTTCTTATGGTGGTACACCACACTCTTTACTGCCCGGAAAGGGCGGGGCTTTAGTCACATATAGAAAGATTCCCATTCCTGCCCGAACTCGCTGTAGGTCGAGCATTTCAGCATGTTTCTGCATTCAGGGCAAAAGAAATTACACTCATTGTCAGAACAGGTGAAATCGAATTCACCGAATATTTCGATAAACTGATCAGATTCCACATCAATTTTCCCGGATATATCTCTGTAATAGGCCATCTCAGCCTCCTTCTTCTGTCATTTATTAATAATCCGTCATTCGTTCAATTGAATCAATTGAATCATATTAGCAAGGGATTGTCAAGAAAAAATTACTGTAACTTACTGGCAATGAAAAATATCAGGTGGATACGTTCAAAAACATCCGAGGTCACAATGTTTGATCTTGATTTGTAGTCTGTCCGCGGCCTTTCCTGCCTGCCTGTAGGGAACTCCTCGCTCATCCGCAATCCTGCGGAGACGGGCACAGGTAATTTTTCCGTCCTTTGCCGCCTTCATGACCTGCTCTTCCAGAAGTTTTTGCTTTGACATGCATAATTATACATAAATTTCATATGAGCATGAAATCCAGGGCGGGCATTTATCCGCCGCATGTACGTTTCAGGTGATCACGTTTTCGATAAGCGAAAGAATTTTATTGATAGAATCATCCTGATTCAAGTAATATTTCTAAAACAAATCAGATAAGGAGGGAACATAATGGCTGCAAAAAAACTTCCAACGATGTACACGAGTATCAAAAAACGCTATGAGGAACTTGCAGGGGCGGTCGAAAATCTGGGAAAAGCCGCAAGGGCCAGCGGACCGATTGATGAGAAGACCTCTCATCTGATCCAACTTGCCGCTGCCGCCGCCGTTCGTTCAGAAGGTTCTGTGCACAGCCATGCAAGAAGGGCGCTTGAGGCAGGCGCCACAAAGGATGAGGTCTATCATTCACTGATTCTCCTGACAAGCACAATCGGATTCCCGGCTGTCTCGGCTGCAATCAGCTGGGTGGATGATGTGATAAAGAAAAAATAAAACAACTGAGGGTCCGAGGGGCCAAGGGTCCAAGTGAAAAAATCCGTTTTCCTGGGACCCTTGAATCCTCGACCCCTTGAACCCTTCTTTCAATAATGGAGATAGAAATGGTCAAAAAACTGTTTCTGGCGTTCATATTCACTGTTGCAGCAATAACCACCGCATTTGCTGAAGAAATAATCGTGTGCGCATCTACAACAAGCACGCAGAACTCAGGGCTATTCGAATATCTCCTTCCGGTTTTTGAAAAGAAGGCCGGGATCAAGGTAAAGGTCGTAGCAGTCGGAACAGGAGCTGCGCTTGAGCTTGGGAAACGCGGGGACGCGGATGTGGCGCTTGTGCATGCAAAGGACGATGAGCTTAAGATGGTGCAGGAAGGGTGGTTTGTAGACCGTCATGACCTGATGTACAATGATTTTGTTATCGCAGGTTACCTTTCCGATCCCGCCGGGATAAAAGGGTTGAAAGACGCTCAGACAGCGTTCAAAAGAATCGCGGATTCAAAAGCCCTGTTCATTTCACGCGGAGATGGTTCAGGGACCCACAAGAAAGAGCTGTCTCTGTGGAAAGCGGCCCAGATAAGTCCCAAAGGACAGGGATGGTATCTGGAGGTCGGACAGGGCATGTCAAAGACATTGAGGATAGCGCTGGAAAAACAGGCATACACTCTCACCGACAGGGGGACGCACCTTTCAATGGAAGACAGTGTGAGGAGTGATCTAAAGATTATGTCTGAAGGCGATCCCGTACTTTTCAATCAGTACGGTGTGATGGCGATAAATCCTGAAAAGCACCCTTCTGTTAACTATAATGGTGCTATGACATTCATAAGCTGGCTGATTTCAGAGGAAGGGCAGAAGCTCATTGCTTCTTTTAAAGATCACAAGGGTAATCAGATGTTTTACCCGAATGCGAGGTAAAAATTACACAGGGACGTATTGCAATACGCCCCTGCAAACACCTGGATTCACTCTTCCACGGGAATGACCTGATAATGTATGGACTTCATATTTAACTCCATCACCAAGGCATTTAAACTTATCGTAACGCTGGATCCTGAATTGCTCGGGATCGTATTGCTTTCTGTCAAAGTTTCGGGACTAGCGATATTTATTTCTGCACTTCTGGGCGTTACTCTCGCTCTCTCCCTCAGCCTCAGGGATTTTACCGGCAGGAATTTCATTGTCACTATCATCAATACACTGATGGGACTGCCTCCGGTGGTTGCGGGTCTGTTTCTGTATTTATTGCTTTCACGGTCAGGGCCGCTCGGGTTTCTGAAGCTTCTTTACACGCCTTCAGCTATGGTCGTCGTGCAGATCATCCTCTCCGTACCGATAGTAACCGGATTAAGCTATGCAGCAGCAATGTCCGCGGACCCGTCTATAAAGTTCAGTGCGTATACCCTCGGAGCAACGCCTTTTCAGGCTGCACTGAAAACAATGAAGCAGGTGCGCTATGCGGTCCTCGCCTCGGTCCTTGCGGGGTTTGGAAGGATCGTGGCTGAAGTAGGCGCAGTGTTAATCGTTGGCGGTAATATCGCCGGATACACCCGGGTCATGACAACGGCGATAGCGCTTGAGGCGGACAAGGGTGATTTTGAGCTCGCAGTGGCCCTCGGGATCATTCTTTTGATGATTTCGTTTATGCTGAACGGGATGCTCTTTTATTTCCAGAGAAAAAACAGGGGTGCCGCATGATCGAAAAGATTGAGGCGCACAATATCATAAAACGCTTCAACTCAAGGTTCCTGCTCCAGTATTCTCTGAATGTCCGGAGAGGCGCTCTTTACGCAATTGTCGGGCCCAACGGCAGCGGTAAATCCACCCTCTTGAACATAATCAGTTTGAATGACAGACCTGACAGCGGAAGCATTCATTATTTCAACGGCTCCTCGTCCCTCCCGGATCCATTTAACAATATCTCTTTGCGAAGAAAGGCCGCGCTCGTTCCTACTCGCGCCGCACTTTTTAATGAGACGGTTTATGACAACACCGCTTACGGTCTCAGGCTTCGGAAGGTTGAAAAAAAGGAAATCCGTGAACGTGTCATGCAGGCGCTCTATTCGGTAGGACTGTCCGAGAAGTCAAACTGCGGCGCGCATGAGCTTTCCTCAGGCGAGGCACAGCGTCTCATCCTTGCAAGGGCGCTTGTACTGGAGCCGGAGGCGCTCTTTTTCGACGAACCTACCGCATCGCTTGATCCTGACAATACAAAAATAATTGAAGATATCATATATGCCAGAGTCAAGAAGTCAGGGAAAATAACCGTCATGGTCACTCATAATCTTAATCAGGCAAAGGCCTTTGCGGATTTTGTCATATTTATGTACAAAGGGAAGATACTTGAAATGTCGGATGCGGTGTCTTTCTTCAGAGGGCCGTCAACAGAGATTGCGAAAAAGTTTGTCCTTGGCGAGATTTATTAGGGCAAGAAACTATTGACAATATAATCTGTTAGGCTTATCATTTTTAATAATCTTTTATTTGCCTCATTGTTATATATAGAACAATTACTGTCTATGGAAATACGCGTTGAGCGGTCCGGAGTAAAAGATTTCTTGCCTCCGGGTTCTTGTCTTGTTTGGTTTTGAATTTCAAGCAGCTTGTCTTTGGCTGGAATGAAGTCGGGCATTCGACCTGACAATAACATATTTATAAACCTAAAACCTTTAAAGAAAGCGGAGGTAGCGCATGGATATTTCAAGAAGGGATTTCTTGAAGCTTTCAGGCGGCACAGCAGTCGCTGCAGGCGCGATAGGACTTACTCCTGAAGAAGCCGCAGCCAAAGAGCTGGAGCTCAGGACAAAAGGCGCAGCGGAAACCAACACCATCTGTCCTTACTGTTCGGTCGGGTGCGGCTTAATGGTTCACACAAAAGACGGCAAGCTCATCAATGCCGAGGGTGACCCGGACCATCCTATCAGCGAAGGCACGCTCTGTTCCAAAGGGCAGTCCATATACCAGATCGTTAATAATCCGAAACGGCTCACGAAACCGAGATACCGCGCAGCTGGGTCTGCAGAATGGAAAGAGGTTGAGTGGGGATGGGCGCTTGATGAAATCGCAAAGAGGGTCAAGGATTCAAGAGACAGGACTTTTAAGCTTACCTCCAAATCAAAGGTCAAGGAAAAACAGCCGGACGGCACGGAGAAAGTTGTTGAAAAAGATTTTACCGTCAACCGGACAGACGGTATAGCCCATGTCGGGAGCGCGGCGCTGGACAATGAAGAATGCTACATGCTCCAGAAGCTCATGCGTTCGTGGGGGCTGGTTTACATAGAACATCAGGCCCGAATATGACACTCCGCAACTGTTGCGGCTCTGGCAGAGTCGTTCGGTCGCGGTGCAATGACAAACCACTGGATAGATGTCAAAAACGCTGACGTCATCCTCGTCATGGGCGGCAACCCCGCTGAGAACCACCCCATCTCCATGAAGTGGATAGCAAAGGCAAGGGAAAACGGGGCAAAGCTCATTGTTGTAGACCCGCGCTTTACAAGGACGGCCGCAAAGGCCGATATCTACGCGCCGCTTCGTTCCGGCACTGACATCGCCTTTCTCGGAGGCATGATAAATTACATCGTTTCAAATAATCTCCATTTTAAAGAATATGTGGCAAATTACACCAATGCGTCTTTTCTCGTGAATCCCGATTTTAAAGGTCCGGGCGAGCTCAACGGCGTCTTCTCCGGATATGATGACACGGGGAGAAAATACGACAAGAAGACGTGGTCTTTTCAAATGGATGAAAACGGTCTTCCCAAAAAAGACCTTTCCCTGAAAAACCCGAACTGCGTGTTCCAGCTGCTCAAAAAACATTACTCGCGCTATGACATTGACAAGGTTTCGTCGATAACCGGTACGCCGAAGGAAAAACTTGCCGAGGTCTATGAAGTATTCGCGTCAACCGGGAGGCCGGACAGGGTCGGGACCGAGCTTTACGCAATGGGCTGGACGCAGCATACCGTAGGCACGCAAAATATCAGGACCATGGCGATCATCCAGCTGCTCCTCGGCAATATGGGAATGGCAGGCGGAGGGGTCAACGCCCTGAGAGGCGAATCAAATGTGCAGGGCTCTACAGACCACGGGATACTTTTCCATATCCTGCCGGGTTATCTGCCTACACAAAGGGCCTCATGGGTTGACCTGAATACGTATATAGAAAAGAACACCCCGAAGACAAAGGACCCCCGGAGCGTCAACTGGTGGGGCAACAGGGGAAAATACATCACAAGCTATCTGAAGGCGATATACGGCAGCAGCGCCACCAAAGACAATGACTTTGCCTATTCCTGGATGCCGAAACTCGACGAAGGCCAAAACGGCTCATGGCTTGTCCTCTTTGACAGGATGTTCAACGGAGGCTTTGAAGGTTTCTTTGCCTGGGGCCAGAACCCCGCCTGTTCCGGGTCGAACGCCGGAAAGGTACGCAAGGCCCTGACAAAGCTCAAATGGATGGTCAATGTGAACCTCTTTGATAATGAGACCGGCTCCTTCTGGAAGGGGCCTGACATGAAGCCGGAAGAGATACAGACAGAGGTCTTTCAGCTCCCCTGCGCATCTTCTGTTGAGAAGGAAGGCAGCATCACAAATTCAGGCCGTCTCGCCCAGTGGAGATACAGGGCGATTCCGCCGGTGGGTGAGTCAATGCCGGATTCCGAGATCATGAACGAACTCTGCCACAGGGTGAAGATGCTCTATAAAAAAGAAGGCGGCAAGTTTCCCGCGCCGGTAACCAACCTGACATGGGAGTACGGCGAAAAAGACGCTGACGGCAAGGTAGTAAAGTTCAATATCCATGAGGTTGCAAAAGAGATCAACGGATATTACCTTGAAGATGTGTGGGACAAAAAAGTGGACCCGCCGAAACTGCTCGGCAAGAAAGGTGAACTGTGCGCCTCCTTTGTCACGCTTCAGGCGGACGGTACCACATCATCCGGGAACTGGCTGTACAGCCAGAGCTATACCCAGAAAGAAGGCAAAATAATAAATATGATGGCCCGCCGGGGCAAGGACGATCCAACGGGACTCGGCATGTATCCTGGCTGGGCCTGGTGCTGGCCTGTAAACAGGCGGGTACTCTATAACCGCGCGGCTGTTGATATGAAAGGCAATCCATGGGACCCGAAACGGGCGGTCCTTAAATGGAACGCGACAAAAGAAAACCCGGCCACCAAAAAGCCGGGCGTATGGGAAGGTGATGTTCCGGACGGACCCGCGCCTCCCATGGCAGACGAAAAGGCGGGCAAATATCCGTTTATCATGCGCGCGGACGGCATGGGTTCCATCTTCGGACCCGGACTCGCTGACGGGCCGTTCCCTGAACATTATGAGGCGCTCGAATGTCCTCTGCAAGAAAATCCCATGCAGCCTGTCCACAGGATCAACCCGACGGTAAAACTGTTCTACGCCACTGAAGGACCGCATGATGCGGCAAAGGAAGGCGGCGGTCTGCCAGAAGATATTTTCGTCAGTTGCGATATAAGGTTCCCGTATGTTGCTACGACATACAGGGTTTCTGAGCACTGGCAGACAGGGGTCATGACACGGCATCTGCCCTGGCAGCTGGAAATGTCACCGCAGCTGTTCGTGGAAATAAGCGAACAGCTCGCCGGAGAACTGAGCATCAGTAACGGCGAGAAGGTCATAGTCTCCTCGGCAAGAGGCAAGGTGAATGCAGTCGCCATGGTGACAAAGAGGTTCCAGCCTTTCAAAGTCATGGATTCAACAGTCCATCAGGTAGGGCTGCCCTGGCACTTCGGCTGGCAGTACCCTGAGGACGGGAGCAGCGGAGACAGCGCCAACTTACTCACGCCGACAGTCGGCGATGCAAACACCATGATACCGGAGACCAAGGCGTTTCTGGTAAATATAAAAAAGGCTTAGGAGGAGACGACCATGGGTAGAATGTCATTACTTGTTTCTCCTGAATTATGCATAGGATGCAGGGGCTGCCAGACGGCCTGCAAGGAATGGAACCAGCTTGAGGGCGAAAAGACGGAAAACAGGGGCAGCACAGAGAACCCGCCTGATCTGTCAGCCAATACCTTCAACAAAATACGGTACGTTGAGCTGCCGTCCGACAAGAATACCGCCCGCTGGCTCTTTGTCAGCCAGAGGTGCATGCATTGCGGTGACGCGGGCTGCATGAAAATATGCCCGGCCCCCGGTGCGCTTTTCAGGACGGATGAAGGCGCGGTCGCCTTTGATAAGGACAAATGCGTCGGCTGCAGGCTCTGCGTAACATCCTGTCCCTTTAATGTCCCCAGATATGATGAGAAAAATAAGGTATCGAAATGTGACCTCTGCGCCGACAGGATTTCCCAGGGGCTCACTCCCGCCTGCGCAAAGACCTGTCCGACAGGCGCGCTGCGCTACGGAGACAGGGACGAACTGCTCGGTCTTGCGAAGAAGGCGGGATATTCAAAGGTGTACGGAGAGAAAGACCTTGAAGGGCTCGGCGCCGTGTACGCGTTTACCGACGCGCCGAAGATTTACGGCATGAGCGACAGCCCGGCAATACCGGAAGCGGTCGTCTTCTGGAACAATGTCCTCAAGCCCCTCTCATACCTGGGGCTTGCAGGCGTGGCAGCGGCGGCAGTGCTTCATTATGTAGCCTTCGGTCCCAAGAAAATCGAGGAGGTGAAGAAAGATGAGTAACAACATGATTAAGAAAGTCAGCGGACTGGAGATACTGGTCCACTGGACGATGGCGATCAGTTTTTTCATACTCGTGATAAGCGGCTTTGGTTTCATGTTTCACATGGAGGGGGTAGGCTCCGCCTTCGGGGGCTTTGAGCAGATGAAGACCATCCACAACTGGGTGGGCGTTGTCTTTGCCGCAGCGCTGTTTCTCACAATCTTTCACTACCTGCCTGTTGCCTTGAAGTTCACATCCGATGATGTTGCATGGCTGTCTAAAGCCGGAGGGTATCTCTCGAAGAAGACACAGCTTCCGCCGCAGGATGAGATTAACGCGGGCCAGAAGCTTCTCTACATAGCCGTGCTTGTGCTCGGGACCACCATCTCGGTCACCGGCATAATCATGTGGCTGAGGCCGAACATGGTCGATTTGAACAGTGCGGTCCTCCTGTCGTTTCTGATTCACAACATATGTTTTGTCCTCTTTCTCATTGTCATCCCGGTCCACATTTATATGGCGACCCTCGCCAATCCGGGGACTTTGAGAATAATGATATCCGGCAGTGTGCCTGTTGAATGGGCCAGAAAACGCCATGCAAAATGGGTGCAGAAGATGGGGTATTAAAGATAGTGAATAGTGAATAGAAAAAACGTAGGGGCAATTCATGAATTGCCCCTACATAACATTTTTCGTAGCGTCCGACAGAAACGTAGGACGTTACGATCGACCCCAAACCAACCCTCCCCCACAGGGGAGGGGAAATAAAAACCCTCTCCTTTTAGGAGAGGGTCAGGGTGAGGTTTTGCCCTCTCCTTCCCAAGGAGAGGGATAGGGAGAGGTTCAATCGTCGGAGACGCATCGCTATGCGTCTCTACGAATTCTGGAACTTCCTCAAAATGCGGACTACTCAAAAATGGCGACCCTGAAAGGGTCGCACTTGTATATTAAATATTATGGTTATATTTTATGAGTGCAAAAGGGATATACCCTTCACCCGATGGTTGAAGGGTACCTTGCCGACAGATCGTGTCGCACGTGGGCTAAAAGCTCGT
>JBFLYJ010000469.1:0-2983 GCA_040756635.1 Nitrospirota bacterium | reverse complement strand
GGTACGGTTCAAAGAAGCGTCCCTTTTCAACGGTTGACATAACCGATACGGATGCATTTCTAACGCACTGTGGACAAAAGGGATGTTCACGAGCGTCCATCAACAACATAGCCACCGGTCTTAGAGCGTTTTTTCGGTATGCCGGTAAAAAAGGCTGGTGTAGTCCCTTGATAGCGGAAACCATCAAGGGACCCCGCATATTCACTCAGGAGAACCTGCCTTTAGGCCCATCCCGGCGCGATGTCAGCGATCTTCTTGCCAGTATGGAAACAAACCGGCCGCGTGACATCCGTGACCGGGCTATCCTCATGCTCTTTGCCTTTTATGGCCTGCGGGCAACCGAAGTTGCAACGTTGCGGATCGAAGATATTGATTGGGGAAATGACCTCATCACGGTCCCACGCGTTAAAGGCAGGGGACGTCAGATCTATCCACTTTCCACTACAGTTGGCAATGCCATCCTCCGGTATCTGCAGGAAATCCGCCCGCGGTGCCCAAGGAGGGATGTGTTCCTTACTTTTTCGGCACCCTGGAGGCCGATTTCTCGCGGAGGTCTCTATAGTTTGACCAAAAGACACATGCTCCGGCTTGGGATCTCCGCTCCGCACATGGGACCACACTCGTTACGCCATGCCTGTGCAGATCACCTTGTTGCGGAGGGTTTTTCCCTCAAAGAGATCGGCGATCATTTGGGACATCGCAGTTCCTCTGCTACTCGGATCTACGCCAAGGTTGATTTACCGGGTCTGCGTGAAGTGGCTACCTTTGATCTGGGAGGACTGATATGAAACTACAACAACATGTCACCGACTATATTGCTTTTAAGCAGGCCTTGGGGGGTCGTTTTCAGACAGAAGCTCAAATCCTCAAGGCCTTCCCGAAAGCTATGGGCGATGTGGACATCACGCAAGTCGAACCCAGCGCAGTCCAGACATTTCTGGCTGGAAAAGGCGCCGTGACAAGCTTCTGGCATCAAAAGTTTGGCGTGCTCACCAGATTCTATCGCTTCTTGATGATCCGCAACTACGTTGACTCCAGCCCCCTGCCCAAAACGGCGCCCAAATGTCCGGAGCCTATGAAACCATATATTTATACACCGGCGGACCTGCGCAGGCTTCTTGCGGCAACCAATAGACTCCAAAGTCCATTGAGTCCTCTTCGGGCATGCACCTTCCATACTCTCATTCTCACCCTCTACAGCACGGGACTTCGCATCGGGGAGGCGCTCGCACTCACATTGGCCGACGTAAACTTGCCGGAAAGCCTGATTATGGTTCGCACCAGTAAATTCTTTAAAACCCGCTTGGTACCGATAGGTCCACGGCTGTGCGACCGGCTCCGCGCCTATGTGCAACGGCGACGAAAACTGCCATGCCCTCAAGGAGAAGATTCTACCTTCTTTGTTACAAGATCTGGAAATCCCTTGACTTATGACCAGGCCCGAAAGGTCTTCCCGATCCTCCGTAACCTGGCTGGAATCCATCGTGAAAAAGAGGCTCGTTACCAGCCCCGGGTGCATGATATCAGGCATACGATGGCGGTACATCGACTTCTATCATGGTACCGCGAGGGCGCCGATGTCCAGCGGCTGCTTCCCCAGCTATCAACTTATCTGGGTCACCGCGACATTGCCGCCACCCAACGCTATTTAACCATCATTCCAGAACTCCGGAAGCAAGCAAGTCGCCGCTTCGAACACTATGCCATGCAGGAGGTGGAAAATGAAAACTGAACAGCATGTCGGCGTATGGATCAAACGTTTCCTCATGGAGCATTTGGTCGGCGAATGTAACCTTGCCCGCAACACACAGGCAAGCTATCGAGATACGTTGGCCTTGTTGCTTCCGTTTGCCGGTAAGAGGCTGAAAAAGGCGGTAGACCGCCTGTGCATCGAAGATATCTCAGCGGACGTTATCCGAAACTTTCTTCAATACCTCGAAAAGGAGCGAAATTGCTCTATCGTTACGCGCAATCAGCGTCTAGCTGCCATCCATGCCTTATCCCGCTTTATTGGTGAGCGTAGCCCCGAACACGTCGCCTGGTGTTCTGAGATACGGGGCATCCCTTTCAAAAAGACCAGCAAGGCTACGATGACTTACCTTGAAAAACCTGAGATGAACGCCCTCCTTAATGCTCCGGACCGCCGGACTGAGCAAGGCCAGAGAGACTATGCTTTGATGCTCTTTCTTTACAACACAGGGGCTCGGGCTGACGAGGCAGCACACATAACCATTGGCGATTTGGACTTGGGCAGATCCTCTTCGGTAAAAATCAACGGAAAAGGTGGCAAAACCCGCTATTGCCCGCTGTGGACGTTGACGGCAAGGATACTGTCTGACCATATTCCAGGACGCTCTCCTCATGAAGTAGTCTTCTTAAACCGTCGTAGTCAACCCATCACCCGCTTTGGAATCAATACCTTAGTCAAACGCAATGCAAGTAAGGCAAGCCACCGGGTGGCTTCACTGCGAAAAAAAAAGTCAGTGCCCATACCATTCGACACACAACTGCAGTCCACCTCCTCCGCTCTGGCGTCGATATTAACACAATCCGTGCCTGGCTGGGGCACGCGTCGCTTAATACCACCAATATTTATGCCGAAGTTGATTTGAAGATGAAGGCGAAAGCATTGTCCCATTGTGAGATATCAGGACCAGAACAAATCGGCAAACTGTGGCACGGGAACCGCGGAGTGATGAACTTCCTGAAAAACTTGTAGCCTATCAGCCCGGAAAAGGGGTTTAGTTATGTGGCGTAGAAAATGGAAAATGCCTTGTAAATAAAGACGTTTTATCATCTACGTCACATAACCGCGGAGGTCACATAATGGATCTTATGTGCTGTAGCACATAAGATCCAGTTTGCTGCCCGGTAACAACTGCCATGATCCCGCTCTACAAAAGTTTCCAGCAGCACAGGTTCAAAACCGTAACGTTCAAACCAATCCCCAGGCAGGCCCTTAGCACTCAAAGACAGAACGTGA
>JBFLYJ010000468.1:0-2991 GCA_040756635.1 Nitrospirota bacterium | reverse complement strand
AGAAGCGACAAAAGTAAGAACGTCAAATACTGAGTGCCCAAATGCTTCTGCCAAGTTCTCAGCTGATTCAAAAACAATTAGAGGTCGCATTTCTCGAAGAACCTTTTCGGCTCCACGGAAAACCATTAACTCAGCACCTTCCACGTCTATTTTGATTAGATCGATCTTCTTAAGGCTAAGCCGCGCTATAACTGAATCCAGCGATTCAACTGACACCGAGATTTCCCCGACTGCTTGAAATGTCGAATTCGTGCATAAACTGCTATGGCTTTCCTTACCTGCTTCAGGAAGCATCAAGCATAGTGTTCCCTGATTTTCTCCGAGGGCAACCGGTTCAATTAAAACATTTCTAATGCCGTTCAATTCTAAATTATGTTTCAATTCCCGAACCATTATTGGGTTTGGCTCAAAACTAATCACTTGGCCATTAGAGCCAGCAGCCCGAGAACAAATGAGCGTCATATACCCAATATTGGCACCAATGTCCAGAATGGTCATACCAGGTTGAATCGAATCTAAGAGGCATTCCGTAACTTCCTGTTCTGGAACCTGATTTTTTAACAACGCTTTGCCGAAAATATCGTTATGACGCACATCCATAATCAGATCTGGAGCAATTGATACGATGGATCGCTCGACACCGAGAAAGGATTTTAAGGCGACAGACATTTTATTTCTGATTCTATTCAAACTGGTTCTGTGCATTGCATTTATGACAGTCCCTCTCTACATAAGAAATAGTCAATTCCAGCAAACCACGAGCACTGGAGGGATATGGGACAAATTCGGAAACAGAATGCGAACTCTGAACAGCAAGCTCAAAAAGATTCAGGAAATCACCACGTGTCTCGTCACAATCTACATACAGTCCAATTTGATACAACCCCTCAACCAAAGAAAACGATTTTACACCGCCCTTAATTGCTAATGAGCCGTCAAATGCATTAGTCACGGCTACTCGTCTTAAGTCAATTATAGCAACTCTTACGCCCATCAAAGAATAGATTAGTATTACAAGCGAATCGATTCGGCATGGTTTTGCTGCAAACAATTCCAGATTAAATTCCAATGCGGCGCCGCTCACAATTGGATTTGGGGAAACGTCGAATTTCTTCACATAAAGAAATGGCCCAAGTTTTATCGGTGAGTTCATGTCTACACTACTCCTCTGACTACTACAATGAAGATAATCCTCAATTTGCTTTGCCACATCATTCCCATAGCCAACTAGCTTGCCTGAGTTCAAACGTATCGCATGAGTACATAACGCTTGAACTGCCGTCATATTGTGACTAACAAAAATTATAGTCCGCCCAGAATTGCTCACTTCCCCCATTTTCCCAAGGCATTTCTTCTGGAATTCTGCATCCCCAACCGCCAGCACTTCATCCACCACCAGTATCTCAGGCTCCAGATGCGCAGCAACAGCAAACGCCAACCGCACGTACATGCCGCTCGAATAACGTTTGACCGGCGTATCGAGAAACTTCTCAACCTCAGCAAACGCAACGATTTCGTCAAATTTCCGGGATATCTCTTTCCGGGTCATGCCCAGAATTGCACCATTCAAATAAATGTTCTCCCGGCCAGTCAACTCAGGATGAAATCCTGTCCCAACTTCCAAGAGACTCGCCACCCTCCCCCGCATGGTGATCTTTCCCTCAGTAGGCGGCGTGATCTGCGAAAGGATCTTCAATAGTGTACTCTTGCCCGCACCATTTCTACCGATAATCCCAACTGCCTCACCCTCGTTCACACTAAAGCTAACGTCCTTTAGAGCCCAAAAGTCAGTCTCGTTGCTGGACGCTTGATTCTGGCCACTCGAAAAAACAGAAGAAAAACGACGTGCCTTTTTTGCGATCTCGTCGCGCAGCGATAAATAGGGCTCCTTGTGAGCGCCTATGCGGTAGCGCTTACTTATGGTTTCTATCTCGATAATGGGTTTAGACATAATTAAGCTATATCTGCAAAATATTTTTCAGTTGATCGAAAATAATAAAGTCCGGCAATAAAAAAAAGAGAACTTACGAAAAGAGATATGCCCATTATCTCCCAATCAATAGACCCCTGTCCAAGAATAGCTGCTCTTGCATTAGTAATAACACCTGTTATGGGGTTGAGCCAGAGCATCAATCCCTTTATTACCGGATAATTGTCGAGCATTTTGACCGGATAAATCACTGGGGTTACATACATCATGATCTGGATGAAAAACGGTAGGGCATAACGCACATCACGATACTTCACATTAATGGCAGCAAGAAGCAACCCCGCCCCCATCGCTGACATAACCGTACTGGTTAAAAGCAGTGGGAGGATAAGCAGTCCGCTCAAAGTTGGTATGACCTTGTAATAAACCATCATGAATGCAAGGATCATTGAGGATATTCCAATATCTACAAGGCCTGTAGTTGCTGCGGTAGCCGGAATAATAAGCCTGGGGAAGTAAATTTTCTGAATAAGGTTTGCATTTGCAACCATAGAATTGCTGGCATTTGTGAGAGTACTCGAAAAATACTGCCATAGTAATAATCCGACATAAAGAAAAATAGGATAAGGTGTATTGTCACCGCTCTGTATATTAGCCATACGGTTGAATATAAAAGTGAAGATTACCATGGTCACAAAGGGCTGCAAAACAGCCCATAAAACACCCAGGGCAGTCTGCTTATACCTCACCGAAATATCCCGCCAGGCCAGTACGAGAAATAAATCTCGGTAGCGCCATAGTTCTTTCCAGTTGATAGAGAGCCAGCGCTTGGGAGGGGCAATGGTAAATTCGGTTTTGGAATCCATCTCTCCGGGCTATTTTAATAGCTTAGGTAAAATATACTTAGCGAATATCAGTGCAGCAATGGCGGGCATTATAATCGTCCAATACTTATCCCAAAAAGACTTCAGCGCTTTTTTAAAATGTTTATAGCGTCTCGATGTCTTATTCATAAGGCGCAAAGAGCATAAATATAAATAGGGACAGATACCATTTATCTA
>JBFLYJ010000467.1:0-2994 GCA_040756635.1 Nitrospirota bacterium | reverse complement strand
ATAGGAACGGACATTTCCGTGACACAGGCGGACGTGAGGGCGCTACAGCTGGCCAAAGGCGCGCTGTACGCAGGGGCCAAGCTGATGATGAAGAAGCTCGGCATCACAAGGCTCGACAGGGTCATACTCGCCGGGGCATTCGGCAGCCATATAAGCAGAGAGGCATCGATGACTCTGGGGATGTTTCCCGACTGCCCGATAAACATGGTTTACGCTGTCGGCAACGCAGCAGGAGACGGTGCAAGGATGGCCCTTTTGAACAAGGGGAAGCGGACTGAAGCGAATGAACGGGCACGCTGGGTAGAGTTCATCGAAATCGCTACAGACCCGACCTTCGAGAAAGAGTTCATGCAGGCGATGCATATCCCTCATATGAAAGACAGCTTCCCAAACCTGAAACAGCTGCTGGAGGCATCGGGGAGCAAAATAGAGATAAAGGGATGAAGGACTGTTCCAGCCGTTTGAACGGTTCAAACGGTTGGAACCGATCAAACGATTATTAATATGACAAAGGTAACGGTTAATTCAGGCAATTGCGGCTTCACGGTCTTCATTACGGCCGAAAAAGAGAAAGGGCGGAACATAAACATTTCCCTGGTAACGGGGTGTGATATGATCAGGAATATGCTTGAGGACATTTCCCTGCTCGATATGAGAGGGCTTTTTTCAAACCATACCAGCAACCCGGTATACAGGGCAGCCGCGAAACACCTGAAGCACGCGGCATGTCCCGTCCCCTGCGCTATATTAAAGGCGGCTGAGGTGGAGCTCGGCCTGTGCCTTCCGCAGGATGTGACGATACAATTTACCGGGAAGAACAGTGACGGTGAAGCCGGGGAGGATTAACTCTGGTTTATGGATAAGATACTGACGATCGCCGCTTATGTCTCATGCGCCATATTTCTTGTAAGGTTTGTATGGCATGCCGTGTCATGGCTCAGGGCCGAAAGAAGGCCCTTCACAGGCGCGGGGGCAGAACGGCTGTCCGCCGGCAGCGCGGTGAATGCGCTCCTGGACATGATATTCTTCAGGAGACTGTTCAGGACAAACAGGGCCCTCTGGATCGCGTCCTGGGCATTTCATATCTCTCTCCTGTTTATCGCCCTGAGACACGTATGGTACTTTATGGACCCTGTGCCTGAATTCATCATTTTTATTGAACCTGCGGGGATCAAGGCCGGTTATGTCCTGCCTTTTTCTTTAGTGCTTCTTCTTCTGTTAAGAGCGGCGGCCGGAAGAGACAGATATGTTTCGCAATATAATTTTTTTCTTATAGCGGTTTTGTTCATAATCAGCGTGACCGGGCTTTTGATGGGGATCCTGTTTCAGCCCGATATACTTGACGTGAAGGATTTTGTCTCGGGCATCCTAGCATTTGAGCCGTATGCCCTTCCAGACAGTACCCTGTTCGTCGTCCATTTCATACTGGTGATCGTCTTGATTCCCTTTCTCCCGTTCCATCTGATCACGGCCCCTGTTATAACCATGGAGGCCAGGAGACGTGAAGACGGACTTGATATGGTGATGCATGAAAAATAAGAGACCGTTCGGCAGCGAATTATCAAAGGTCCAGCGAGTGGAGCTCGACGCGTGCACGCAGTGCGGTGAATGCCTGAAGGTATGTCCTGTGCAGCAGGTCACCGGAAGGCCGGAGATATCCCCGCCGGAAAAGATCCGCATGTTCAGGGAGCTGATCAGAGAAACTGACGGCCTGAAATCAAAGATATTCGGTGAGGGGAACATAGACCCGAAACTGTTTCAGGACCTTACAACCGCGCTTTATGAATGCACCGTTTGCGGGGCCTGCGGCCAGAGCTGTCCTGTCGGACTTTTCAACCAGAGGCTTTGGCCCGTGCTCAGAAAAGAGATGGTAAAGAGGGGTCTCGCTCCGGTAGGGGCCCAGGGGGACATGCCGCAGAAGGTGAAAGACACCGGGAACCCCTATGCCGAACCCGCGGACAAGCGGTACTCGCCGTGGTTCCCTGACAATGTAAGCGTGGCAGATAAAGCGGACATCGCCTATTACGCCGGGTGCACAGGCGCGTATTACGCCAAACCGATGGTCAGGGGCGACGTGCTGGTGCTGAATGCCATAGGCGAGCCGTTTACGATGCTGCCGCCTGAAGAGGAGGTCTGCTGCGGCTTCCCTCTTTTCATAACAGGACAGCATGGCCTGCTTAAGGATTTGACCCAAAGACTTGTCGCTGCTTACAAGGCAAGAGGGGTAAAGACGCTTGTATGCTCATGCCCCTGCTGCGTGAATATAATGGCAAGGGACTGGCC
This sequence comes from Nitrospirota bacterium, assembly GCA_040756635.1. Lineage (GTDB taxonomy): Bacteria > Nitrospirota > Thermodesulfovibrionia > UBA6902 > UBA6902 > UBA6902. The sequence continues at coordinate 711 of JBFLYJ010000467.1, read as the reverse complement.
GGTTTTTTACGGGAAGGCTCTTCCCTTCAGGATAAGACATATAACCCAGTTTGCGGACGATGCCCTGAAAAAGGGGAAGCTTAGAATTAAAAAAGGTCTGAGTGAAAGGATCATTTATCATGACCCCTGTTATCTGAGCAGAGGGGTGGGCGTGATCGCCGAGCCGAGGTCCATACTTAAAAACATCCCCGGCATCGAACTGCTTGAATTCGACAGGCACGGCGTCAACTCCCGCTGCTGCGGCGCCGGCGGGGCGGCGCGGAAGGTGTTTCACGAAAACGCCGTTGCGATGGGAAGACTTACTATCGATGAAGCCGTGGGAAAAAAGGCCGACAAGCTCGTCCTTAGTTGCCCGGCATGTTATGAAAAGGTGAACGAGGCGATGAAAGGCCACGACAAGCAGATAAAGATCGTGGACATTATGGAGCTGGTGTCGGAGCTGCTATGAATCAGGAAGTGACCAGGACTTAAAGGGTGCAAGAGTTTAAGTAGTTAAAGTATAAGTGAATAGTGTCAGTGAAAGCTAAAGAAAACTGACACCAGCAACTGACACTGACACGAGATCAGTTATATGAGCCATTACAATATTAAATGCAGGAAATGCGGAACGGTTCTCAGGGAGACCTACTGCGCTTTTTGCGAGCACTGCAAGGACTCCCTCCTTATCACTGAATACAAGGATAGTTCATTCGCAGAGAAGGACGGGAGCGG
>JBFLYJ010000466.1:0-2995 GCA_040756635.1 Nitrospirota bacterium | reverse complement strand
CTTCCGTATAAAGAATGACTGGTGAGAGGTGACCAACCCCTTCCAAATATTTCGCAACGCCTTTGATTTGCGAAATTCTTTATATTCCTCCTTCCCATAAGAATAAACGGTATCCCCATAAATCACATCAACTTCTTTCGGAATATCGGCTGAAAAAACATTTTCAAGAACATTGTCGTTGGAAAAGATATCTCCTGAATTTAAAAAAATAATCCATGCTCCCGTTGCCTTTTTTGAACCCTTGTTCATTGCATCATAGATGCCTTCATCCGGTTCCGATATCCAAAGGTCAATATGGTTTTGACGCTGCACCAGATAATCATAGGTCCCATCGGTGGATCCCCCATCAATAATGATAAATTCTTTATTCCGATAGGTCTGAGAAACAACACTCTCAACCGTTTTCTGAAGCATCGTAAGGCTATTATGAGTAACCGTTATGATTGATACTATATCGCCCATCGTACTGACGATACCTCTTTACTCTCCAGTGCTTTCTGATAAACACCACACGTTTCGTCCGCTGCTTTGTCCCAGGAAAAATGACGGGCTTGTCTCAGGCCACGATCGATCAGGTCCAGGCGATACTTTTTGTCATAAATAATCCTGCGAACCACCCCCTCCATAGAAGCCATATCATATGGATCAAAATAAGAAACGGCATCACCTCCGACTTCAGGTAATGAACCCACATTGCTGGACGCAACTGGGCAACCACATGACATTGCTTCTAAAACCGGTATTCCAAACCCCTCATAAAGTGAGGGACAGACAAAAACGCGGGCGTGCCTGTATAAATAGGCCAATACTCCATCATCTCCAGAGAACATAATCACTTTATTATCTATTTTAAGATCGCGCATAACCAGTTTTTCATTTCCGGAAAAATCACCTCCACCGCAACAGACGAGAAACCAGCACTTCTCCGACAAAATGGCTGCTATGGATTTTATAAAATTTAAAAAATTCTTATATTTATGCCTGTCCCCCACGAAAAGAAGATACTTCTCCGGAACGGAAATATTGATATGATTCTCCTGCGGAAAAAATGAAACACCATGATATATTACGGTGATTTTATCTTCACAGATCCCGTATTGCTCAACGATATCCTTTTTGGTATTTTCAGAAACGGCAATGATTCGGGAGGCTCTTCGGGCGAGGGTCCTTTTATTAGAAGATATTCTTGAAAACATTGAGAAATATTCAGGAAATATATCGTGAATCATGTCATGAATCGTCAGAACGAAGGGCTTGTTCAAGCAGTAGGGCAAGAAATAGGGGTCATAATAGGTAGGGTGAAACACATCAAAATCCGATGAAAATCTTGCTGTGTTTTTTATAGTATAGGCGCGATTGATCTTATAGACAATCCAGTTAAGACCCTTCAAAATGTGATCGAAGTTCCGGTAGGTAAGAGCCGGTAATTTTTTTAAGTAATGATTTGCCGATATCCGGATCGGGAGGCATGTTTCATAACCTTGCCTTGTGTTGACAGCATGGATGATTTCATAAAAATAGCGGGAAATGCCTCCGTATCTCTGCATGCTGAATGCCTGATGGTCATACAATATCTTCATTAAAACAATCTGAAAAAACGCGTTCTGTTGATTATATCTTCAGTAATTCCAGAAGTATACGAAGTTGTCATTCATCAGAACAGATAGCAGCAGATCATGAACAATTGGAGGGAAGTTAAAAGATGGTATTAAGACTGATTCGACTGAGCCACTAGGAATTCAATTGTTCGATTCATAAAATTTCTTTTGTCGATATTCCCTGAAATACCCGTAAGCTGTATAACAACCAAAAGCTGCACCTACCATCCAGATGGGATCAAATGGGTAGCGAAAGCTGACTTGGACTGAAGCCAGGATACTCAAAGATAATTTTGAAAAACAGATCAACAAGATACCAACAATAAATCTTGATTCAGGCTGCTTTTTTACAGCGATTATAGGAATCAAGCAGCATAACATGATGATGCTAATCGGCAACACTTTTATTTCTTCATAAACTTTGTTCAACGCATGATATGGTGGAAATGTTTCCCTTGTCGGTAATTGCCACGTTTTCGGCGGCCATGATTCTCGCAACCATAAAGATTCATCGACATGATATCCTGGAGGTAATAAACCGGCAAGCCAATACGGTCCGTGATTTTCAGGCAAAATATCATCAATCCAGACTGGGTCTTTCAACCCTTTTTTCTGCCATAGGGGTAATCTACGATTGTATTCCTGTTCGATTACTTGATGGTGATAAGTGCGGTCCATGATTTTATATTGGGAGGGTATTCCAAATATTATCATCAGTTGTTGTATATAAGTAAGCCAGAAATCACGTGGATTAGCTGAAGCTGCCTCCCATCCAGCCTTTCTTAGTAATACGGCATGGTCATTCCAGCCCTCTTCCAGGTAAACTTCTTTTACCACATGCTGAAACATACGGTTTGTGGAGTAATGGAACATATCATCAACACTTACTCCATAATCTTGAAATACCCTCTTAGGTTGTATTTTCTTCTGCATGATCTCTTTGAGCTTCTGCGAGGCGGGCCCATTTTCAGGGCGAATAAGTCCTTCCTGCACGTAAGTGCGATAAAAGGGCAAATGGACGTTGCCAAGAGTAGCGACGCCTAAAAAATCAAATCTTAGATAATTATACGAAACATAAGACAATAAGATGAAAAGACATGGTAAAATACAGGCCAGGCAACGTTTGGCCGTTACCTTAAAACCCATCTCCCAGTAGAGCAATGGCAGAAAAAAACTCAGCATCATGACTAAGTTGTCTGGACGAACCATTACGAGGATGCCGATAATCACCCCCACCAGACTCCAATCGCGATTTCCGAATCGATGAAATGCTTTAATAAGGAAGTATAGCCAATACAAAATGACCAGCGCCATGAGAGGTTCTGAAGAAACGCTTAATATATTTTGCATATAATGGTAACGAAGCATCAGCAACAATAAAGTCATGAGAGCCCACC
>JBFLYJ010000465.1:0-2996 GCA_040756635.1 Nitrospirota bacterium | reverse complement strand
ATGCGGTATGAGAAGATATACCGGACCTGATAAACCCATGCGCCATCCGAAATGGCTGAGAGTCAAATCAACCGGGACTCATGAGACCAGGAAGGTCTTGAGGAGTCATGGGGTATCGACTGTTTGCGAGGAGGCCATGTGCCCTAATCAGGGGGCATGTTTTTCTCACAGCACAGCGACATTTCTCATACTGGGTGACAGGTGCACGAGGAACTGTTCTTTCTGTGCAGTAGAGTCCTCCCGGCCATTGCCCCCTGACCCTCTTGAACCGGAAAGGGTCGCGAATGCCGCTCATGAACTGGGGCTGGAGTTCGTTGTTATCACATCAGTAACAAGGGATGATCTGGCTGATGGGGGCGCCGCCCATTTTGCCGATACCATCAAGGCGGTCAGAAGTAAAATAAAGACCGTAAAAATAGAGGTTTTGACACCTGACTTTAAAGGAGACCAGGAGCTTCTCAGGATTGCCCTGGATGCCGGACCTGATGTATTCAATCATAATGTGGAGACTGTACCCCGGTTGTATTCGACTGTAAGGCCTATGGCTGATTACAGGACATCACTTCACGTTATTAAGACAGCGGGGATCATGTCAGCCGACATCAAAACCAAATCAGGCATAATGCTCGGTCTTGGTGAAACGGAGCCGGAGGTATTGGCTGTCATGAATGACCTGAGGGAAGCTGACTGTGATTTCCTGACAATAGGTCAATATCTGAGGCCGCGAAAGGTTAACACGCCGGTTGTTGAGTATATAAGGCCCGAAGTGTTTGAAGAGTACAGGAGAAGAGGGCTTGAGATGGGATTCAGGGGAATCGCTTCATCACCGCTGACGAGGAGTTCAATGAACGCATCGGCGATGTTTGCCGGATAAAATGTTTTCTTTCCATATCTCTTTCGTAACTCTTGAATAAATTTCACATGTTGGAGCATAATAACTGTTCAGGTTAATGTTTACCATATATAAAAGTGTTCAAAAAGAAGAGGGAAAATTGAAGAAGAAGGCCATCAATGTCGGTATTATCGGTTTCGGCACCGTCGGTGCAGGCACAGCCAGGATCCTCCTGAATAAGCGTAATGAACTTTCGGCAAAAGCCGGATTCCCTATTGAGCTTAAAAAAATAGCGGACCTTGACATCGAAAGGGACAGGGGCATCAAACTCCCCCGGAATATTCTTACAAAAAACTCAAAAGAGGTCCTGAACGATCCAGACATCGATATTGTCGTTGAACTCATCGGAGGCATTCACCCGGCAAAGGAAATTATCATCGAAGCGCTCAAAAACGGCAAGCATGTTGTGACCGCCAATAAAGCGCTTCTCGCGGAAGAAGGAAGTCAGATATTTTCAGAGGCTGAAAAAAATAAAGTGGATATCGGCTTCGAGGCTTCTGTGGCGGGTAGTATACCAATAATAAAGATAGTCAGGGAATCTCTTATCGGAAACAGTATAAATAATATATATGGTATCATCAACGGGACCGCCAACTATATACTTACAAAGATGACGGATGAAGGGGTTGATTTCGCCACTGTGTTAAAGGAGGCCCAGGCACTAGGATATGCCGAGGCAGACCCGACCTTTGATATCGAGGGTATCGACTCCGCTCATAAACTCACGATCCTTGCGTCGCTTGCGTTTGGAATACCCTTTTCATTCAAGAAGGTCTACACCGAAGGTATTACCAGGATAACGCCCCTGGACATTCAGTTCGCATCGGAATTCGGATACAAAATCAAGCTGCTCGCAATAGCGAAACGGACGGGGAAGGACGTCGAGTTAAGGGTACACCCAACGATGCTCCCTGAAGATGACCTGATTTCAGGGGTAAGCGGTGTTTTCAACGCCATATTTGTGGAGAGCGATGCCGCGGGTAACGCGCTGTACTATGGAAGGGGTGCGGGTGAAATGCCGACAGGCAGCGCTGTTGTCAGCGATATAGTCGATATCGCCCGCAATACGATGGCAGGGGCCGGTGTGAGAATCAAATCTATGAATACTGCAGGGAAGAGCGATTTGAAGATAAAGAAAATGGAAGACATAAAGACATCCTACTACCTCAGGTTTTCGGCCATTGACAAGCCCGGGGTCATGTCCAGGATATCCGGTATCCTTGGAAGTCATAATATAAGTATCAAATCGATGATTCAGCAGGGGAGAAAGAAAGAAAAGGCGGTGCCTGTCGTTATGATGACGCATGAAGCAAGGGAGAAGGACCTGATGCGGGCGTTAAAGGGCATTGACAAGCTCTCCATGGTATCCGGCCGGACCATGTATCTAAGAGTAGAGGGAGATGAAGCATAGATGAGTGATATTAAAATAGACAAAAAGCTTGATATAAGAGGCCAGGTATGCCCTTATACGCTGGTCAAATCAAAACTCGGTGTGGAAAGCATCGATGTAGGACAGACAATCGAGATACTGCTCGATTATCCGGAGGCGGCAGACAGCATTCCCAAGGCGATGCTTAACTATGGCCATTCTGTGATCAAAGTTGAAAAGATCAATCCGAAGGAGTGGATTGTTCTGGTCAGAAAAGAGGTTGAAGACTGATGGAATTTACAGAGGAACAATTAAAAAGATACAGCAGACACATCATACTGCCTGAGGTCGGCGGTAAAGGGCAGAAGAAAATTTCAGAAGCAAAGGTGTTGATAGTCGGAGCAGGAGGACTCGGCTGTCCCGTAGGATACTACCTTGCGGCTGCCGGGGTCGGGACTATTGCGCTTGTGGATAATGACAAGGTTGAACTGAGCAATCTCCAGAGGCAGATCGCCCATAGTGTCAAGACGATTGATGTCTATAAAGCAGATTCAGCAAAGCAGACATTTGAGGCGCTTAATCCGGACGTTAATGTGGTGGCGATAAAGGAAAGATTAAACAGTAAAATTATTCTGGACCTGTTTAAGGACTATGACATCATTGTAGACGGTACCGATAATTTCCCGACAAGATATCTTATAAATGATGCGTGTGTAATGCTCAAAAAGCCCCTTG
>JBFLYJ010000464.1:0-3012 GCA_040756635.1 Nitrospirota bacterium | reverse complement strand
GAGGTGATCTCGACCTTGCGGGTAGCGAGGTCCATTACGGGGTGGTTCCCGCCGTGATGCCCGAATTTCAGTTTGTACGTCCTGCCTCCGAGGGCCAGTCCCAGTATCTGGTGGCCGAGACATATGCCGAGAATCGGCTTTTTGCCGAGAAGCTTCTTTGCGGCTTCAATGGCGTATGTGACCGTCTGCGGGTCTCCAGGTCCGTTGCTTAATACTATTCCATGCGCGTCCATCCCCAGCACCTCCTCGGCCGGGGTCTGCGCAGGTACAACCGTAACATCAAATCCTGTATTGACAAGGTGACGCAGGATGTTCATTTTGACCCCGAAGTCGTAGACTACAACGGAAAGTGATTTATGACGTTCGGATATTTCGCTGTCTTCTCCTGACTTCTCCAATTTCCATAATGGCTCTGTCCATTTATAGTTTTCTTTTGTCGTCACATCCTTGACTAGGTCAAAAGCTGATATCCCGGGATGGCTTCTTACCTTTTGAAGCAGGCTCTCAGGATTTAAATCGATGGATGAAATGATACCCATCTGCACACCGTTGTCCCGGAGATGATTTGTGAGCGCGCGCGTGTCTATACAGTCAATTGCTGCTTTATTGTTCTGCCTGAAATATTTGCCCAGGCTTGTTCTGGAGCGCCAGTTGCTCGGGTAATCGAAAAATTCCCTTGCTATAAAGCCTTCGACATTCGGACGCTTTGATTCAATGTCCTCCGGATTGATCCCGTAGTTCCCTATCTGAGAGTAAGTCATTGCCACTATCTGCCCGCTGTAGGAAGGGTCGGTCAGTATTTCCTGATATCCGGTCATGGAGGTGTTAAAGACGACCTCGCCGATCGCCTCAAGCTCAGCTCCAAAATTCCGCCCCTCAAATACGGTACCGTCTGCAAGTACTAAAAGCGCTTTTATCTTGTTTGCATTCATGTTCTCGATGATATCCTGTTGTTATATTTGTATCTTAAGACCAGGGATTCACTGAAAATTCATTCCGTCATAGTGATATAAATAATGAATCCCTTATTTCCATTCGAAAAGTTTACCCATAGATATTGTGTATTCTACGGTCCCTTTAAGTGTCCATTTATTAAAAGGAGAATTTTTCCCTTTTGACAAAAATGCGGACGAATCAACCCTGAATTTCTTGTCTGTATTGATTATTGCTATATCCGCATCGCAATTTGCCGCTAAAGTCCCTTTCCTGATCCCCATTATATGGGAAGGGGTTGAGGTCATCTTCATAATGAGATGTTTTATGTCCAGAACACCCTGATCGACAAGCTGCAATCCAAGTGCAAAGGCTGTTTCTAGTCCTGATATCCCAAAGGCGGCCGAATCAAACTCCCTGTTTTTATCGTCCACATGATGAGGGGCATGGTCCGTAGCGATAACATCAATTGTACCATCTTTGAGTCCTTCTTTTATAGCCTCGACATCATGTGCGGTCCTGATAGGAGGGTTTACCTTGAGATTGGTGTCATAACTTATAATAGCTTCGTCAGTCAGGGAAAAGTAGTGGGGACATGTCTCGGCGGTCACATTTATGCCGCGTGCTTTAGCGTCCCGGATCAATTTGACCGACCCAGCTGTTGACACATGGGCTATGTGAAGGCGTCCGCCCGTCAGTTCGCACAGTGACAGGTCTCTCGCCACCATTACTTCCTCGGCTGCCTTGGGTATGCCCTTTAACCCTACAATAGTCGATACGAAGCCCTCATTCATGACTCCGCCCTCAGACAATGCAAGGTCTTCACAATGCGATATGATCGGGACGTTAAATATCTTTGAGTATTCGAGAGCCCTTCTCATTATCAGACTGTTTGTTACCGGGTGTCCGTCGTCGGAAAAGGCCATGCAACCTGCCTTCAGGAGCGCTTCAAGCTCGGTGAGCTCTTCGCTTTTCTGCCCGGTGGTGATAGCCCCGATCGGATAGACAGTGCAGGACCCTTCTCTTGAGGATTTTTCCAGGATGAATTCCGTGACGGATATTGTATCGTTGACGGGGTTTGTATTCGGCATGCAGCAGACAGTTGTAAAACCGCCTTTTACGGCGGCCAGTGTGCCTGTTTTGATCGTTTCCTTGTATTCAAAGCCCGGTTCTCTCAGGTGAGTATGCATATCAACGAGCCCGGGAATGACGATGCAGCCCGATGCGTCTATAATTTTGTCGGCCGCAGGTCCAGTGCCTGTGGGATACATGCCCTGTATCTTGTGACCTTTAATGAGAAGGTCATGATGACCGTCTATATTTTGTGAAGGATCGATTAAGCGTCCGTTTGCAATAAGGATATTCATTTTCTTACTCCCGCAAGAAGATATAAGACCGCCATCCTGACCGCGAGACCGTTGGTTACCTGTTCGAGTATTACCGACTGGGGCCCGTCGGCAACAGCTGATTCTATTTCTACCCCCCTGTTCATCGGGCCCGGATGCATTACAATGGCATTACTTTTCGCCAGCTTGAGTCTTTCAGAGGTGAGACCGTACAGCTTAAAATACTCCTCAAGGGACGGGAGAAAACCTTTGCTTTGACGCTCCAGCTGGAGTCTGAGGGCCATAATTACGTCCGCCTTTTTTATCCCGCTATCGATCGAATGGAACACCTCCACCCCCAGCTTTTCTACCTCTGCCGGCATAAGTGTCGGGGGGCAGATCAATCTTACCCTGGCCCCGAGTTTGGTCAAAGCATATATGTTTGATTTTGCGACTCTGCTGTGTGCGATGTCACCTATTATGGCCACAGTCAGGTCTTTAATGGTCTTTTTATGAGATTGTATTGTAAACAGATCAAGAAGGGCCTGGGTCGGATGTTCATTTGCACCGTCGCCGGCATTGATGACGGACATATCGAGTATGTTGCTGAGAAAGTGGGGAACACCTGCAGACGGGTGTCGTATTACGACAAAGTCGGCCCCCAGAGACTGTATGGTCAGGGCGGTGTCTTTAACTGTTTCCCCTTTCAGCACACTGCTGGTTGAGACGGAGAAATTCACAAAGTCGGCGCTCA
>JBFLYJ010000463.1:0-3016 GCA_040756635.1 Nitrospirota bacterium | reverse complement strand
AAAAAAGAAGGCCTCGGAATGTTAGATATCCCGCTTGGGCCGAAAGAGAATTCATTCCAGTTCTCAAGAACCAGTCTTATTATTTCCCCGAAGCCCAGGGTAACAATAGCCAGATAATCCCCTCTCAGGCGAAGCACCGGGAAGCCCAAAAGCAGCCCGAACGCCGCGCCTGTGACGGCGCCGACCGGCAGGGCCAGCCAGAAGCTTATCCCGTAATGGTGATTGAGCAGCGCGTAACTGTACGCCCCTGCGGCATAGAAGGCAACATATCCGAGATCAAGCAGTCCGGCAAGTCCCACGACAATGTTCAGACCCAGGCCGAGCACGACATACATGAGAACAGTAGTCATGATGTTGGTCTGATATGCTGAAAAGACAACAGGGAAGAGAACCGCAAAAACAGCAACGGCAATAAGTCCGGGGATGCGAAATCTCTGTTCCTGCAGTACATGGAGAGGCAAAGCAGTCCTGAAGAATTCACCCGTATCCGTCTTCTTCATGCCTGCATCTTTCTTTTTGATGAGATAGCGCCAGACAAATGAAAGTGCGAAGCTTCCGGCGCCGATTAAAAACATGTTTCCCCATCTCCACTCGATCAGCTTCTCAACCGGGTTGACGCGGATCACCATTACCGGAAATGTAAGAAACATGAACCAGATTGAAACCATCAGGGATTTTTTTATTTCCGACGGATTAAGCATGCTGTATCTTTGTAAACTTTTCGTTTCTGCTCATCTTCTCAAATTCTCAACTTCCCATCTTCTGTTTTTTCACTCTGTGTCTTCTGTGGTTGATTTTTATCCTTCAAACCTTCTGCGATGTCGATTTACCAAGAATCCCGGCAGGCCTGAATATCAGGATCAGCACAAGCAGCGCAAAGGAAAAGACGTCCTCGTAATCGCTCGATACATAGCCTGTCGCAAAACTCTCTGTCCAGCCGAGTATGAATCCGCCCAGGACAGCGCCGGGAATACTGCCTATCCCTCCGAGCACTGCAGCGGTAAAGGCCTTGATGCCCGCTATAAAACCGATATAGAAATTGATCTGCCCTATATGTGAGGCGATAAGCACCCCGCCCACCGCCGCAAGGGCGGAGCCGGTTACGAAGGTTGCGGAAATAATTTTATTTACATCAATGCCGGAGAGCAGGGCCATTTTTCTGTCCTGCGCGGTTGCGCGCATCGCGATGCCGATCTTTGTGAATTTTATAAGCAGTGTCAGCATCATCATTATAATTGCGGTAGTCGCAAGTATGACCATTTCAGTTGAGCTGAAGATGTGCTCGTAATCTTTCATAAACCCGAATTCCGGGATGAGGGCGGGAAAAGGAAGGAAGTCCGATGTCTGCGCAAGAAGCACATAGTTCTGAAGAAAGATCGACATGCCTATGGCGCTTATCAAAGGAGAAAGGCGAGGCGCGTGACGGAGCGGCCTGTAAGCTATCTTCTCAAGAGTAAAGCCGTATGCGGATGAATATATAACAGCAGACAGCGTCGCCAGCACAAGTATGGCGAGCGTGTTGAATTCATAAAAAGTGAGGACGCTTGCCGCGATCAGGGCTGTAAAGGCGCCGATCATGTAAATCTCGCCGTGGGCGAAATTGATCAGCTCGATTATGCCGTAGACCATCGTATAACCGAGGGCGATAAGGGCGTATATGCTGCCCCTTGTCAAACCTCCTAAAAGAAGCTCGATAAAATATTCCATATCTGATTTTCCGGGATCTTTCTCTCCTGTATTCGGAAGTTTTTAGAACCTATCTCAGAATTAAATTTGATCTTCAATGACCCGTTTGTTGTCATTCCCGCCCCCGATTACTGCTTTCGAGGGCAGGCTCCAGCGGGAATCCAGTTTTTTCAAGATGCTTTGGTGCCCGCTTACTACATGCGGGCATGACATTCTATCTTGAGACAGGTTTTATTATAAGTATTTTACTTGGAATAAAAAACCCGAAGTATGCTGAAAATAAATGCTGAAGATTAATTGACAAGCCGTCCGGCATCCATTAACATTTAATTAATCTTTAAAAGCAAATTCTTCTCATTAGAGGAGGCCCGGCCATGAAACAGCGTCTGATGTCATTCGTGAGTTTTCTCTTATTAATATTCTCCATTGAATCTCTTATGTTTCTCTCAGGCACGGGGCGGCATGCGGCGCATGCAGAGGAGAAAGCATATACCATCGGTGTCGTGCCGCAATTCGAGCAGAGAAAACTCTACGCCATATGGAAGCCCATCGTAGAAGACCTCGAACAAAGAACAGGGATAAAATTCAATCTCAACTCGACGCTGACTATTGAAGCATTTGAAAAGGCCATCGAGCGCGGGGATTTCGACTTTGTATACATGAACCCCTATCATATTGTGCAGGTACATGCCAGACAGGGCTACATCCCGCTGGTGGCCGACAGGGTGGCATTGCGTGGAATCATTGTTGTACAAAAAGACAGCGCGATCCAATCGCCGGCCGAGCTGAACGACGAGCTGGTCGCTTTCCCGTCGCCCAACGCTATCGGGGCCACGCTCCTGCCGAAATCCGACCTCGGCCAGCTCTTTCAGACTACCGTAGAGCCGCTCTATGTAAAGACACACAGCTCCGTATACCTCCATGTGGTTAAAGGCCTCGCAGCAGCGGGCGGTGGAGTCGAAAAAACGCTGCAGGAGCAAAGCGAAGAGATACGCAACGCCCTTCGCATTATATATACAACACGCTCGTTCACTTCGCATCCTGTCGCTGCCCATCCGAGGGTTCCGGCGGAGATCCGGGAAAAGGTGCGCACTGCATTTCTTTCCATGAACGATTCGCCGGAAGCTATGGCAATGCTTCGTGATGTTCCGGTTGAACGTTTTATTCCCGTTACATACGACGACTATGCTGTCATGTCCTCATGGGGACTGGAGAAATACTGGCAGCCTGTTTCGGGGGACTGATTGTCCATTAGCCTTCGCACAAAAATTTTTCTGCCTCTCCTCATACTGATGGCGCTGCTCATCGGCTATCTCTACTTAAACTGGAT
>JBFLYJ010000462.1:0-3024 GCA_040756635.1 Nitrospirota bacterium | reverse complement strand
CTTGTCGGCGAGGAGTCACCCGTGGAAATTGTTGAACTCGGCGAGGATCTGAGGTGCAGGATTATCGGCATTGAAGACCTTGTCATAGACAGGCTTAATGCCTGCAAATACTGGAAATCCGAGATAGACTGCGAGATGGTGGAACTTCTTCTCGCCAGATATTTGAAAGAAATGGATTGGCCGTATCTTGAGAAAAAAGCTGGCATGCCTGAAAATAATACGTTGTCCGAGCTTGCCGAATTAAGAAGAAGGGCCGTGAAATGAAAGAGAGAGTCAGAAAGTATGAAGAATCATCTCCGGCGGAGATGCTGCTGCTCAGGGAAAAACTCGGCCTCGGCAGATACCGAAAGCGCGCGAAAAGAGATGAAGAAAAAAGAAAAATCATCCTGGGACTCGGATTAAAAAACATTGAGGAAAAGGAAAAAAACGACTTTATCCCTGTTGGTTACAGGCGCAGACAGGTTAAAGTCTTTTCACAGTAAGATTCCATTCCAGGCTACTGCTTCAAAATCCATTTCTCACGTGCCATATTGCTGAATTTTTCATCTTCCTTGACAACCCTTGTTTTTCTTGACAAACCCTCCATTTTTTGAGATAGTTTTTTTAGGAATCGGAGGTTCGAAGTGAAAGAATGGCTGTTAAGAAAACGGTGGCGGATAATTCTCGCCGGGATTCTTATGGTCGCGGTTCCTCTTCTCAGTCTTGCCGCGTTTGTGAAGTTTTCCGTTACCTCGGCCCTTGAAGGAAGAATCATAAAAGAGACGGAATGGTTCTCTAAAATCGCCGCAAATCAAATCGAAGAGCGCCTGAGAAGCGATATCAGAGTGGGCAGGGCATTTGTCACGAGGCCGTTGATTTTAGCGGCGGTAAAGAAGCTGGACAGGACCGAGATGACCAGCCATCTCAAAATGCTCATAGGGGATTTTCAATCTCTGGAGAGGGCATTTATAGCGTCTCCGAAAGGAGTCCTGCTTGCCGACTATCCTGTTGACCCGGGGGTCCACGGCAAAGACTTTTCAGACAGGGACTGGTATAAGGGAGTCTCGAAGAACTGGGAGCCGTATGTCTCGGAATTCTATATGAGAATGGCGGCGCCGAAGCGGTATCTTTTTGCCGTAGCGATACCGATGAGAGCCGGAGGGGAGATTGCCGGGGTTCTTGTTCTACAACCAAAGGCAGATTACATTAAAGATGTCCTGAGCGGAGTCGAGATAGGCAAAGGGCATATATATATGGTTGACAAAAAAGGCCATCTCATACATCACCCGGACTATGAATTAGACAGGATTGTGGATTTTTCTGGCGTCCCGGTAGTTCAAAAAGTGATGAGGGGAGAGGAGGGAATTGAGGAGATTCTTGACCCTAAAGATAATGAGCCTGTCTTTTCCTCGTACCGCCCTGTGAAAGAATGGGGCTGGGGCGTAATTGTTGACAAGCCTGTAAATGTTGTTCTTGAGCCCATAAGAAAGATAAGCCTGTGGCTTTTTGTCGTAACAGGATTCATGCTTGTTGCCGGAGGTTTTATTGCTTACAGGGGAGCTGACCTGCTGATTGCTACCCAGAGGCTTACAGAGAAACTCAGCAAAGAGGAATACTTTCAGAAGATATATAACGATTTTCTTACGTTATTGAACAGGCAATATCCCAATATCGGCGAGCTGTGTGATGCCACCCTGAGAAAATTCAGCGAACACGCTCTGATGAATGCCGCTGTGTTTTATGTCTTCGAAGACGGCAGCCTGAAGGCATACAGCACATTTGCCGTTGAGAGGCCGTTGAATCTGAGCAGTTTTTGCTCGGAAAGCGTAATGCAGAAAAAAATGCTTCGTATAAGAGACATCCCTGGGGATACATATCTCAGGGTCGGGACAGGCATAGGAGATTTTCTTCCGAAAGAAATAATTGCAATGCCGCTTCTCTTCAGGGACGAGGTTATGGCTGTTCTTGAACTTGCAAGCATTAACGGCTTTTCAGAGGATGGCCTGAAGATAATCGAACAGGTCGCGCCGCAGCTTGCGATAGGGATTAACACTGTTAAGGCTCATGCGGTTCAGAGGGTGCTCTCAGAGGAGCTGCATAAATCAAATGAGGAGCTCCAGTCAATGAATGAGGAGCTTCAGTCAATGAATGAGGAAGCTCAGGCGATGAACGAGGAACTCCAGAGCCAGCAGAAAGAGCTTTCAGAGGCGAATGTAAGGCTTATGGAGATATCAAGGGCAAAATCGGATTTTCTCGCTAACATGAGCCATGAACTCAGGACACCGCTGAATTCTATACTTGGATTCTCAGAGATTCTTCAGGACGGGCTCTACGGCAGGCTCAATGAAAAGCAGGAGGAGTATGTAAGGACTATCTACGGCAGCGGCAGGCATCTCCTCGAGCTCATAAACGACGTACTCGACCTCTCAAAGGTTGAATCAGGCAAGATGGAGCTCGAGCTTGAAAGGGTTGGCGTGAGAGCCTTGCTCGAGGCATCAATGACAATGTTGAAGGAAAAGGCAATGAAACACGGGATAGACCTATGCATCGAGCTGGAGCCTGAGGCTGACATAGAGATAGAGGCGGATGAGAGGAAGCTCAAGCAGATAATGTTCAACCTTCTCTCCAATGCAGTCAAGTTCACTCCGGAGGGGGGAAGGGTGCGCGTGAGAGCACGAAGAGTGCAGAAGCGCGAAAGCGCAGAAGCGCAGGAGCAAGAAACTTCAGAACTTCCGGACTTTTGCACTACTGAACTCAACGATGATTTTATAGAAATCAGCGTTGTTGACACCGGCATAGGCATAAAACAGGAAGACATTCCCAAACTCTTCAAGGAATTCTGCCAGCTCGAGTCGCCCTATACAAAGCAATATCAGGGCGCGGGGCTCGGCCTTGCATTGACAAAACGCCTTGTAGAGCTGCATGGAGGCATGATTTGGGTCGAGAGCGAATTCGGGAAAGGAAGCAGGTTCAGTTTTTACATTCCAATCAAACAATCAGGGAAGCAGGCGCCTCAGCATGACGCGAAGATAAGCATAACCCTGG
>JBFLYJ010000461.1:0-3027 GCA_040756635.1 Nitrospirota bacterium | reverse complement strand
AGGTTGAGTTCGTGCCGCCCCTGCGCCATCCCAATAAATTCCCGCTTGCGGGCAGCGCGCCTGTCTGGCTGTTAAAATTTTCACTGTACAATGTCACAGGAGTTCCATAAGAAAATTGGGGGATACTGCTGTATATACCGGTGCTGGACGTTATGTCCGCCGCTCCCGGCGCTGCAAGGTCAACGCTATTTGGTCCGTAATTTGAGAATGAAGCCAGACTGTCATCGTGGTTAGTTGCCGCGACAGAGATTATGTTAGAACTTGTATAACTGGCAGGATACGCTGGAAGAATACCATCGTTGCTTGTACCTTCATTTCCGGCGGCACACACTACCAGGCCTGGGAAGTCGTCGATGGCATCCTTCAATGCCTGACTGAACACATCCGCTCCCCAACTATTATTAATTACGTGAGCGCCGTTTCTCTTTGCATACGCGATGGCTGCGACAGCATCGGATACCGAGCCGGAACCGCTTACGCCGAGAAATCTTAAAGGCATGATTTTGGCCTGCCACATAACACCAGTAATCCCGGTGGCGTTATTGCCGACCGCCGCTATCGTCCCCGCGACATGCGTGCCGTGGCTTTCATAGTCGGTAGGGTCATTGTCATTGTCCATAAAATCCCAGCCATAGCAGTCATCGATATAACCATTATTGTCGTTATCAATACCGTCTGTACAATTTGTCTCACCTGAATTAGTCCACATATTGGCGTTCAAGTCGGGATGGTTATATGCGACACCGGTGTCAACAATCGCGATGACGACATCAACCGAGCCGGTTGACAGCTCCCATGCCTCCGGCGCATCTATGTCCGCATCAACCGTGCCGCCGGACTGCCCGGTATTATTAAGCCCCCAGAGACTGCTGAAGGAAGGATCATTGGGGGTTGCCATCGTATGAACAATATAATTCGGCTCCGCGTATTCTACATTCGGGTCCTGACCATAATAGCGGACAGCTTCTTCTACGCTGACGTCGTCAGGGAGCTTTATTTGATGGACCCTGATATTTTTGAAATCCTTTTTTTTGAAAGAGCCGATTTTGGAGTTTAATTTATTAAGAACAGCTGCGTTGGAAGGGTCCTTGAATTTCACCAGTACTTCTCCGGGGACAAACTCTGCCCAGCCGGCTTCCGCAAAGATGAAAATACTGACGATAATGACAAGCAGCTTAATTAAGCAGGAAACATGTGGCTTCATATATTTTGCCTTACAACAGGGCATCGATTTCGTGTGCGACAGATACATAACCGTATTATAGCCAATCCCTCATGCTGATAATATATAATTACTCCAGAGCGTTTGCAAGTCTTATGAAATCCTCGATACTCAGTTTTTCCGGCCGCAGAGCAGGATCGATTCCGCAGGCTGATAGTGCCTCACCTATGCCTTCAAATTTCTTTAAACTGTTCGAAATTATCTTCCTCCTTTGGGCGAATGCTGTTTTTACTATATCAAAAAACAGCTTCTCATTATGTGTGTGGTAACACGGCGCTGAATTGACCTCAAAGTGCACTAGCGCTGAATCAACTTCAGGGGGTGGTACAAAGGCCTTTCGCGACACCGTGAATTTTAGCTCCGGTTTTGTGTAATACTGCGCTGATATGGAGAGAACGCCGTAGTCCCTTCCGCCGTGCGCGGCCGTAATTCTTTTTGCCACTTCTTTCTGCATCAGCAGTGTCATGCCGGTCATCCTGTCCCTGAACTCAAGCAGCCTGAATATGAGGGGGGTGGTGATATAGTAGGGGATGTTCGCCGCGACCTTGAAATTGCCCTCGATAGTCCCATACGGGAACTTCAACGCGTCGGCCTGAATGATTTCCACGTTACCGCACGGCGCCAGTATCCCCTCCAGCTTCTCGATCAGCCGCTTGTCGATCTCGACGGCAATGATTCTTTTCGCGTAAAACGAAAGAAACTTTGTGAGGGTCCCCAGCCCCGGCCCTATCTCAACAACCGTGTCTTCTTTGGTTATACCCGCGCAGGCGATGATTTTTTTAAGAATATTGGGGTCGAATAGAAAGTGCTGTCCGAAGGGGCGTTTCATTTGCACTCCACCACATCCCCAGTGTGCGTAAAGACGATATAGGAAGTGACGGCGTCCGTCTTAAACAATTTTCTCACCGCCTGCCTGTATATGTTCATCTGGAATGAGTACTCCTTTAAAAGGTAGCCGACTTCCTTTTCTTTTACGGGGAATGTCTTGTAATCATATATTTTATACGTATCATTCTCTTTTATGATCCTGTCGATCCTTCCATTATATACATTATCACCGGCATCGAGTATAAACGGGAGTTCGGCGAATGAACCCTGCTTCGGCATGATAATGTCCTGCCAGACGCCCTTTCTCTTTAAGGTCTCTATGTCCTTACTGACTATAATAATCTTGTCCGCTGTCTCGTTCCTGCTCATCCCTTTGGCCCTGAACATTTTCTCGGCCCTTGACGGAATGTCCTGTTCATGCAGAAGCCCCTTTGATATGTATTCAAATATCCTGTGCATTATGTCGCCGATTATCAGCCACTCTTCACCATGACGGCTCCGGACGTCGGAGGCTTCGGTCACGGACCTCCATGAAGCGGCCCTGGGCAGAGACAATGGGATGACCTCTGTCCTGCGGCGCTCTTCACGGATTACATCGTCTTTTCGCGCGTGTTCATAAAGCATACGGACATCGTCCTCGGTGAGCAGGGACAGCCCGGAGATGTCGGTGTCATCAACGACAACGGTAGCATTGTGCCTGTGCAGGCCAAGTCCTCTTGTGAGAAACTCCAGAAAACTGTTTCCCCTGTCCTCCTGCCAGTAACCGGTGAGGATAAGCGCCTCCTCTGCCCTGGTTACGGCCACATAAAAAAGCCTTATCTGCTCTTCTATTTCCTTTGCCTTGTGAATAAGAAAGTCATCATCCCCGTTCCTTATTGACGATTCAGAGAGCGATTTGAAAAAGAACCTTCCCTCTTCATGCCCCTGCTTCGGGGGCAATTCATAAACCAGGTTTTCTCCGGTCCTGGGAGTGAACT
>JBFLYJ010000460.1:0-3055 GCA_040756635.1 Nitrospirota bacterium | reverse complement strand
AGTTCAGGCATATCTGAGCTTCTCCATTATTTCTCCTTCTGCCCGCTCCCAATCAGGGGCAGTATTTTCTCAACGCTAAAGTGAACAAGATACTTCGGTCCCTTTGCCCTGTCCTGTTCAGGGGTAAGATTGCCTCTCGTCATCTTCGCGATGAGCGGAGACTCCGTCTCTTCCTTTATCTTTCTTAAATGGAGCCGTATGCCGCTGTAGCCCGGACCGCTTTCATGAAAGAGAAACGCTGCGTGCGGATTGGACTGAAGATTGTGATGGGTGAGCTTTTGCCGCATCAGGAAGGCGAGCGTCCCGTTATCAAAGACATGGGGACGTCCGTATATTGCGGCATTCACCTTCCCTTCCGCGTCAGCGGTGGCAAGCACACCGGTCCCAAGCGTGGTTTCAAAATAGTTTTTTAGGTCCATAGGTCAATTATAGCAATAAATAAGAGAGCAGACGTTATGCGTCCAAAATTTCCCGCACCTTGTTCAGGAGTATATCCGGTCTGAAGGGTTTATAGAGTAAGGTCGCCTGAATGTCTAATTTTTGCCGAACCGCCAGCGAGTCTATGGGATATCCGCTTATAAAAAGTATTTTTATTTCGGTTGCTTCCCTGCTCAGATCATTATACAGGTCGATCCCGCTCCTGCCCGGCATAATCATGTCTGAGATCACAAGCCGTATAATTTCCCGATTCTCCATGAACAGGTTCAGCGCATGTTTTGCGTTTACGGCTTCCAGTACCGTGTATCCGTATGCTTTAAGTAATCCGGAAGTCGAGTTTCTTACCGCTTCATCATCCTCAACCAGCAGGACTGTCTCCGTGCCCCCGCGAACGGCAGCCGGTTCCATCTTTGCCGTGACCTTCCCGCGTGATTCTGAAATCGGCAGATATATCCTGAAGGCTGTGCCTTCCCCCGGATCACTCTCAACACTGATGAAACCATCGTGGTCCTTGACTGTGCCGTAGATCATTGCCAGTCCCAGGCCCGTCCCTTTTCCGACTTCCTTTGTCGTGAAGAACGGATCAAAGATATTCTCTCTTGTTTTTTTATCCATGCCTGTACCGGTATCCACAACCGAAAGGACCGCATATGTGCCTTCGCTTCCGAGCTTGAATGTCCGGATGAAGGTATCATCAATTACCGTCTGATCTGTTGTGATTGTTAACGTCCCTCCCTCCGGCATTGCATCGCGTGCGTTTGCGGAGAGATTCATCAGAACGAGTTCCAACTGGTTTCTGTCCGCATTCACTATCAGGTCACTATGTGCTGTAATGACCTTTAAATCTATGTCTTCACCAAGTATTCTTTCCAGTATCAGTGTCATTCCTGATACGATGTCATTGATGTTTTCATTCCTCATCTGCATGATATGTTTCCTGCTGAAGGTAAGCAGGCTTTTCGTCAGATTTGCCGCTTTTTCCGAAGAGGCGAGGATATGTTCAATATTCAACCGGTGTGGGTCGTCATCTCTCATCTTTATAAGCATCAGGTGCGCATATCCTACTATCGCAGACAATATGTTGTTGAAATCATGCGCTATCCCTCCGGCCAGACGTCCGACAGCTTCCAGCTTCTTTGCCTGAAGCAGCTGCGCCTGTAGTTTTTCCTTTTCTTCATCTGCCTGCTTGCGCTCAGTGATGTCCTGAACAGTGCCTCTGAACCTGATAGGCCTTCCATCTCTGTCATACTCGATTTTGACCTCTTCATGCAGGTACTTTTCGGTTTTGTTATTAAGGAATATACGATAATCCGAGCGATAGGGCAGGGCGGACTCGATCTGATCGCGCAGCGTTTCACGGTCGTCCGGATGGATCATTTTCAGAAGATCTGTTACAGATGGGGCAATCTCTCCAGGGCTGAGTCCAAAAATCCTGTATGTTTCATCGGACCACCAGAGACTGCCGGAATGAGGTATGTACTCCCAGTTACCGATCTTGGCAATGGACTGTGCCTCTTTCAGCCGGTCTTCGCTTTCCTTGAGCGTTTTCTCGGCAATCTTCCGCTCGGTTATGTCGCGGTCTGAGCCCTGAAATCCGGAGAGGGCTCCGGTATTATCAAACATCGGCACCGCGTTGCTTTCCAGATAGCGCCAGCTCCCGTCCCGGTGCTTCCAGCGCAGGACCAGATTAGACCAGCCCGTCTTCTGTTTGATACAGCGCGCCACCAGCTTCCGGACCATCGGCAGGTCTTCCGCGTGGAGCAGATGCAGCGCATCATGACCGATAATTTCATCGGGATGATATCCCAGTATCTTCTCTACAGCGGGGTTGCTGAATGTATGACTGTTTGAAGAATCGATGGCCCAAATCCACTCCTGGCTTGTAGAGACAATAGACCTGAACCGCTCTTCACTTATGCGGAGGGCCTCCTCGGCAAGTTTACGCTCGGTGATATCAAGCGCGCACCCCAGCATACGTAACGGAAGTCCCGCAGGATCATAGAAACCGCGGCCGATGGCTACGATCCAGTGTACGCTCCCTTCAGGCCATATAATGCGGTATTCACGCCGGAACTCAATCTTACGTTCCAGTGCTGTACGGAAAGCTTTTTCGGTCCCTGCTAGGTCTTCGGGGTGGATTGCTGCCATGAACTTGTCCAGTGTCAGGCCGGTAATATCTGCAGGGAGTCCAAATATGATCTTGAGCTGGTCGTTCCATTCAAGCCTGTCCGTGGCAATGTCCCACTCCCAGATACCGACGCTGCCGCCATAGACCGCAAGCCTCAGCTGTTCTTCACTTGACCGCAGGGCATTCTCCCTGACTACACGCTCGGTAATAACTTCAGTATAGACGATCAGACCGCCGATCGAGCCGTTATATTCATACCATGGCCGGCACTCCCAGCGTGTCCAGTCCACTGAACCGTCCTCGCGGTCATAGGGATCTTCATCACCGCGTTCGATTGCGCCTGCCAATACACGCTGATGCACATCCCGCCACTTTTGCGGGAGGTCCGGGAAGACGTCATAATGGTGTTTTCCTATTACATCCTTTTCCTTGACCTTGTACTGCTCCAGATAATTATCGCTGACGTAAATATATTTCATGTCCCTGTCA
>JBFLYJ010000046.1:0-12471 GCA_040756635.1 Nitrospirota bacterium | reverse complement strand
TGAAATGCTTGTTTGTCGTCATTCCCGCGAAGGCGGGAATCCAGTATCTTCACAAATGTCACAATATAAATCCTTCCACTCAGGATTCTGTTCCTCAATAAGTCTTAGCTTCCAGATTCTCTCCCATTTCTTTATGTTTTTCTCTCTTATAATAGCGGATTCTGTAGTTTCGTGCGCTTCGTACCAC
The DNA here is from genome assembly GCA_040756635.1 of Nitrospirota bacterium. Classification (GTDB taxonomy): domain Bacteria; phylum Nitrospirota; class Thermodesulfovibrionia; order UBA6902; family UBA6902; genus UBA6902. Next base: position 12,284 of record JBFLYJ010000046.1, on the reverse strand, counting down.
ACAAGATTGTGGATTTTATACCTCTTTGTAAAACCATCTGCCAAGTCGTTTTTATGTTCATAAACACGTTTTATCAAATTGGAGGTGACTCCTATGTATAATGTGCCATTTCTTCTGCTGCAAAGGATGTAGACATAATATTTTTTCATTAAGTGAACTGGATTCCCGCCTTCGCGGGAATGACATGCTTATTCATACTTTTATTGGAAGGACAAATAAAAAAGGGCAAGGCAGCGCCTCGCCCTTTCAACGCGATTGTCATTTTTGTAAGGGCGATCCCGCTGGTCACCCCCGTATATAGGTTCATATTACGCCCGCTTGATCAGTTCCTCAGCGATTTGCACAGCGTTCAGGGCCGCGCCTTTTCTCAGGTTGTCAGCGGCTATCCACATGTTGAGACCGTTTTCAATAGTATCATCTTCCCTGATCCTGCCCACGTATACTTCATCTCTGTTCGCCGCGACAGTCTGCATGGGATAAATGTTTTTCTCCGGGGCATCGTAGATAATGATTCCGGACGCGACGGACAGTATGGCCCTCGCTTCGTTGGCCGATAGTTTCTTCGCTGTTTCTATATTGAGCGACTCAGCGTGTCCCCTGAATACCGGCACCCGCACTGTCGTGGCAGTGACCTTAATGGAATTGTCACCCATTATCTTTCTGGTTTCATTTACCATCTTTAGTTCTTCTTTCGTATAACCGTTTCCCATGAACTTGTCAATGTGAGGGATGCAGTTGAACGCTATCTGGTGAGGATATATTACAGGGGCAATGTCCTTGAAATTAAGCATGTCCCTCGTCTGGCTGAGCAGTTCATCCATCGCCTTTTTACCTGTCCCGGAAACCGACTGAAACGTGGTGACTACAACTCTTTTAATCTTCGCGGCATCATGTATAGGCTTTAAAACCACAACCATCTGGATCGTAGAGCAGTTGGGATTTGCGATGATACCCTTTTTGGTGTACCAGGCAAGGTCGTGCGCATTGACTTCAGGCACAACGAGTGGTACCTCAGGATCCATCCTCCATGCGCTTGAGTTGTCTATTACGACGCAACCTGCTTTTGCAGCAGCCGGAGCGAATTCAAGGCTCCTGTCGCCGCCCGCGGAGAACAGGGCGATATCTATGCCGTCGAATACTTTGTCTGTAAGTATTTCTATTGTTACCGGCTTGCTCTGGAAGTCGAGCGTCTTGCCTTCAGACCGCTCTGACGCAAACAGCCTCAGCTTTGCAACAGGGAAATTCCTTTCCTCCAGCGTCGACACCATCTCATTTCCCACGGCGCCGGTCGCGCCAACGACCGCTACAACGTATTTATCTTTTTTCTTAAGCATTCAGATTCAACTTTCTTCCACGCCTCTCCAAAATAAAAATGAATCAGCGTTTTAAATTAAATAGAAAAGATAAAAATTAAAAAATATGGAGGAGAGAATATGTTATAGTCCTGTTCCTCATCTTTTATTTTTGATCTTTGATTTTTTATCTGTTCTTGCTTCAGCTGTTTTGGAAAGCAATGTTTTTCTTCTTACGTTCATTTCTCCACAATAATCCGGAGCATCCTGCGGAGCGGCTCCGCCGCGCCCCAGAGGAGCTGGTCGCCGCAGGTAAATGCGTTAAGAAACGTAGGTCCCATGTTCATCTTGCGGAGACGCCCGACCGGTACCGTAAGTGTGCCGGTGGTGGCGGCCGGTGTGAGTTCCTTTACCGTGATCTCGCGGACGTTCGGCACGACCTTTACCCACTTGTTGTGCTTCGCGATCATGTCCGTGAGCTCGTCTAGAGGAATATCCCTGCTTATCTTGATCGTAAGCGCCTGGCTGTGGCAGCGCATTGCGCCTATACGCACGCAGGTGCCGTCGATCGGTATCGGGTCCGATTCCCGTCCGAGGATCTTGTTTGTCTCTGCCATACCCTTCCATTCTTCCTTGCTCTGGCCGCTCTCCAGCTGTTTGTCGATCCAGGGGATCAGCGATCCGGCCAGCGGCACGCCGAAGAACTCTCTGGGATATGCCTCGGAACGGATGAAATCAGCTACTTTTTTATCGATATCCAGGATCGCAGAGGCAGGGTCCGCAAGGAGGTCCTTCACCTCACCGTGGACTGATCCCATCTGTCTGATCAGCTCCCGCATATTGTTCGCGCCTGCTCCAGAAGCTGCCTGGTAAGTCATGGCGCTCATCCACTCAACAAGGCCCTTCTCGTACAACCCGCCCAGCGCCATCAGCATGAGCGACACGGTGCAGTTCCCGCCGATGTAGTTCTTTATTCCGTCAGAGAGGCCTTTCTTGATAACGTCCATGTTTACCGGGTCGAGGATGATTATGGAATCCTTTGTCATCCTGAGTGCCGAAGCAGCGTCTATCCAGTAACCGTTCCATCCGGCAGCGCGGAGCTTCGGGTACACTTCGTTGGTATAGTCCCCGCCCTGGCATGTCAGGACAATGTCCGTCTTCTTGAGATCATCGATGCTTTTGGCATCCTTGAGCGTGGACTCTCCCTTGCCGATGTTTGGTGCTTTGCCGCCCACATTTGACGTGGTGAAAAACACCGGTTCGATGTGATCAAAGTCTTTTTCTTCCTTCATGCGGCCCATGAGCACCGAGCCCACCATGCCGCGCCATCCGATCATGCCAACTTTCATCATATATACTAAACCTCTCGTCCTTTAATACATATTCGGTAACCGAAATTGTAAGATTCCAACGACTGCTACATTTCTCTATGAGTCTTTATTGATAAATTAAGCGTCATTAATTTATCACATTCAGGCGAGAAAATTCTATTCACCCATTAATAGGGATCGAACCAGAGTTGTCCCGGCATCACGATCCTGCAGACAGCGCCTGATACGGGGACTTAAGGCTTTTCGAGGCTGAAACAGTTTCAGGTCTGTCAGAAGACCGGCTTCATGATACAATTAGCTAATACAGGCATATATGATGTTTTACCGGGAAAAGGATTATGACACACGATAAGAATTCAAAAAAAACGATTGAAAAAGAAGAAGTTCATAACTCTCTCCTGCAGAAAGTGCTGGAGGTTTTACCCGTAGGGGTATGGATTTTAGACAGGGATGGCAAAGTAGTACACGGCAATCCGGCGGGGCAGGGAATCTGGAAAGGCGCAAGGTTCGTCGGGATCGATCAATTCGGGGTGTACAAAGGCTGGCGGCTCGATACGGGGCAGAAAATAGAACCGACTGAATGGGCCGGAGCGCGTGCGATCCAAAAAGGAGAAACGACTATCGGAGAAGAACTTGAGATCGAATGCTTTGACGGAACACACAAGATTATTTTCCATTCCGCCGTGCCTGTGCGAGACGAGCAGGAGAAGATTATCGGCGCCATTGTCGTTAATGAGGACATCACTGACCGCAGGAGGGCTGAGAAGGCCCTTTTCGAGAAATCGAGAATACTGGAGGCTTTTTTCAGTCATACGATCACTCCGCTGGCAATTCTCGACAGGAGTTTTAATTTCATAAGGGTGAATGAGGCATACGCCAAATCGGGCCAGCGCGATGTCTCGGAATTCCCCGGGCATAACCACTTCGAATTATATCCATCCGACGCAAGGGTGATATTTGACAGGGTAGTAGGCACAAAAAAACCCTACCTGACAATCTCAAGGCCTTTTGTCTATTCCGATCATCCCGAATGGGGTGTGACTTACTGGAATTGGACACTGACACCTCTTCTGGACGACCGGGATGAAGTTGAATTCCTTGTTCTTTCCCTCGAGGATGTGACCGAGCGCAAAAAGGCGGAGCTGCGAATTATACAGCAGAATGAACTTCTCAACAACATGCTGGAAGCCTTGACCCACCCTTTTTATATAATCGACGCCGAAGACTTCACTGTCAAGCTCGCCAATTCTGCGGCAAGGCTCCAGGGACAGGCAGGGGCCACTACCTGCTATGCGCTAAGTCATTACAGAAGTCTTCCGTGCGAAGGTGAAGACCATCCATGCGTGATCTCGAAGGTGAGAGAGAAAAGGGCTTCCGTGACCGTTGAGCATATCCATAGCGAGAAAGACGGAGTCGCAAAGACCATCGAAGTCCACGGGTACCCGATATTTGATGATCAGGGGAACGTCATACAGGTAATTGAATATTCTCTGGACATTACGGAACGCAAGTCCGCGGAGAAAGTGATGCAGCTTCTCAGCTCTATTGTCCGTCATTCCAATGACGCGATTATAGGGAAAACACTTGACGGAATAATTACAAGCTGGAACCGCGGGGCTGAACGAATATACGGCTATAGTGAAAATGAAGTTGTCGGTCAACTGATAACCGTCCTCTTACCTGCCGGCAGCAGTAATGAAGAGCTGCAAATTCTGGGAAAACTCCGCCGGGGTGAACATATTGAAAATTTCGAAACCGAGCGAATAAGAAAGGATGGTCAGATAATCAGCGTGTCGCTGACGATTTCGCCTGTTAAAGACGCAGACGGCAGAATTATCGGAGCCTCAACGATTGCCCGCGATATCACGGAGCGCAAAAGGACCATGGAGACACTGAGAGAGAATGAACAGCACTCGCAGTCTCTTCTTCGCGTCTCCAGGAGGCTGGAACTGGCGCATACGTACGAAGAAGCACTGAATGCCGCGCGTGATGAAGTCCGTACCATAATCGGGTACAGCGACCTGTGGGCTTATCTCTTTACGGAAGACAAAAAGTACGCCAGGGCACTGGCCGCCGGTGGGCCGATGGCTGATATTGTGATGTCGGAGGAAGGCGCGGCCACCCTCACCATTTCCGGCGACAGGATGATGGAAGAGATCGTCGGGGCGAAACAGATCGTTGTCGTGGAAGACGCGCGAACGGACGAACGGACAGACAAGGAAATCGTATCAAGACTGAGGAACCGTACGATCATTAACATCCCGATCATTCTGATGGACAAACATCTTGGATCAATTGGGACGGGCACGTTCGGCGAAGAAGGCGTGCGGGTGCCTTCAAAGTCTGAACAGAAATACCTGGCGGCTCTCGCGAGCCATATTGCGGTCACGTTTGACAGGATCCATCTGCAGACGGAACGCAAGCGGGCGGAAGACGCGCTCGGCATGCTGAACGAAGAGCTGGAGCAGCGGGTCAGGACAAGGACGGCCGAACTCGAAAATGCCAACATCAGACTCCAGGAACTGGACCGCATAAAATCCATGTTCATCGCCTCTATGAGCCATGAGCTGAGGACGCCGCTGAATTCTATCATAGGTTTTTCGAGCATACTCCTCAATGAGTGGACAGGCCCGGTGAATTCGGAACAAAAGGAGAACCTCTCAACGATACTAAGGTCTGGCAGGCATCTGCTTAACCTTATAAATGACGTTATTGATGTCTCGAAGATAGAGGCAGGGAAGATCGATTCCTATTTGGAGAGATTTGATTTATATGATGTCATCGAAGAAGCTGTAGATTTCATTAAAAAAGAGATAACTGAAAAGAATCTTTCCCTGACTGTTGAAGTCGCGCATCAGGACATGTATACGGACAGACGAAGGCTCCTTCAATGCGTGCTTAATCTTTTAAGCAATGCTGTGAAATTTACGGAGAAGGGAAGCGTGAGTGTACGGGCACGTTTGGGGGACGGGGAGCATGGATCAGGCGGTTTGATGGAAATTTCCGTAGAGGACACGGGAATCGGCATCCGGGAAGAAGACCGTCCGAAACTCTTCAATGCCTTTGTCCGTCTTGATCCTCCGATGAAGGCATCGATTCCAGGCACGGGTCTCGGCCTGTATCTGGCCAGGAAACTCGCTTCAGAGGTTTTAAAAGGTGATATAATTTTATCAAGCCGGTACGGCGAGGGGAGCACGTTTACGATAATCGTACCAGTGGAGATCAATGAAAAAAGTTCTCGTAATTGAAGATAACATGGACAATACGCGGCTGATAACCTACGCGCTCAGACGGCACGGATACGAGGTAGATTCGGCGTCCACGGGTGAGGATGGTGTCGACCTCGCGGTGCGGTCGGACCATTGCTTCATCATAGTTGACATAAATTTGCCCGGCATTGACGGACTTGAGACGATAAGGCGGATCAGGGATTCGGAGGCAGACGGGGAAGTGCCTATTATCGCAATAACGTCGTATGCCATGCAGGGGGATATGGAGAAGATTCTGGAGGCGGGTTGCAGCGCATACTTTGAAAAACCGATTGATCCTCTCACAATAGTGGACTGTATACACAAATCTATAGGTCTGACGGGACAGCATGAAGATTCTGATAGTCGATGATAACAGCGATGACAGGAAGCTGCTGAAATACAACCTAGAACGTCACAACTGCACGACCCTTGATGCCCGGGACGGAGTGGAAGGACTTGAACTTGCGTTAGCCCACAAACCAGGACTTATAATTTCTGACGCTCTTATGCCGAGGATGGACGGATTTCAGTTCCTCAGGGCGGTAAAGTCGGATGAGACACTCCGGTCCATACCTTTTGTATTTTATTCTGCGACGTACATCGGGGACAAGGACATACAGTTTGCCCTTTCTCTCGGGGCCGCCGCATACATTGTCAAACCAAAAGAACCGGATGAGTTCTGGAAGGAACTGAACGGCATTATAGAGTGTTGCAGAATCAAGCTGGAAATACCTGAAACGTCTGTCACGATCGGGGAAACGGAATTCATAAAAAAACACAGCGAGATCATAGCCGCCAAACTGGAAAAAAAGATACTCGAGCTTCAGGAATTAAATGCGAAGTTAGAGCAGTCCGAGGCGTTTATAAGAAATATTCTTGAAAGCGTTGATGAAGGCTTTATAGTCATCGACCCGGCATACAGGATTGTGTCTGCCAACAGGGCATTTCTCGATATGGTTGACCTGCCTGCTGAAAAAGTCGTTGGCAGACATTGCCATGAAATCACGCATAACCTTGACGAACCGTGCTCCAAATCGGGAATAGACTGTGCCGTAAAACATACGTTTGAGACCGGCAGACCCAAGACGGCCACTCATGTGCACAGGAAGGGAGACAGTCCTTCGTGCGCAGAGACAAAAGCTTATCCCATGAAAAATGCCGCAGGTGAAATAATATCGGTAATTGAGATCGTCAATGACATAACCGAAAAATGCAAACTTGAAGAGCAGCTGCGCCATGCCCAGAAGATGGAGGCGGTAGGACAGCTTGCGGCAGGTATATCGCACGACTTTAATAACATCCTGTCGGCAATAATCGGCTTTGCTTACATAATGCAGCTGAAGATGAATCCAAATGATCCTTTAAAGAAAGATGTCGGCCAGATACTTGCCGCAGCGGAGAAGGCCGCAAACCTGACGCGGAGTCTTCTTGCCTTCAGCAGCAGGCAGACAAGCAAGCCGTCACCGGTAAATTTAAATGATATCATCAGGAGGATTGAAAAACTCCTGTTGAAAATTATCTCTGAAGGTCAGGAGTTAAGGATCAAGCTTACGGATAAAAATGTTACTTTAATGGCGGACGCGGGGCAGCTGGAACAGGTGCTTATGAACCTTGCCGCAAATGGCCGTGACGCGATGCCGGGAGGCGGGACGCTGAGTGTGAGTACGGATGTATTTAATATGGACAGCGATTTTGTCAGGACGCATGGCTACGGTATACCAGGGACATATGTACTGCTGACCGTTGCCGACACGGGCAAAGGGATAGAGAAGGGGGCATTGGATCATATATTCGAACCTTTTTTTACGACCAAGGATGCCGGCAAGGGCACCGGTCTCGGCCTCTCAATTGTGTACGGGATAGTAAAGCAGCACGGCGGGTTCATTTATTGTTACAGCCAGGAAGGGCAGGGGACCAGCTTTAAAATATATCTCCCGCTGCTCGGGGCTCAAGATGCACAATCATCAAGCGCAGTCTGCGAAATTGCCCCCGCGGGAGGGACAGAGACAATTCTCCTTGGAGAGGACGACGCGATAGTACGAAAACTCATGAAAGAGATACTGGAGGATATGGGGTATTCTGTCATAGAAGCGGAGAATGGAGAAGTTGCGGTAGACAAGTTTAAACAGCATAGAGATAAGATAGGTCTTCTTGTTCTGGATATGATAATGCCGAAAAAAAGCGGAAAGGACGCATATGAAGAGATTAAAAAAATCAGAACAGATATTAAAGTCCTCTTTACAAGCGGTTATCCGGGAGATTATGCGGACAAGTCAGGCATTATCGGAACAGAAATGCAGTTCATACTGAAACCTGTGCACCCCCCATTATTTTTGAAAAAGGTCAGAGAAGTGCTTGATTCTTAATACAGTAGCATCGATTACCATTCCCGAAAGACGAAAGAGGTACTGTTCTGAAGATCCCTGAATGATAAATGCTTATTCCGTGACGTACTTCGCGACCATGTCTCCGACCTCTGAAGTGGTCATCCCCATATGTCCGGCAGCCTGGCTTTTCATCTTCTGCATGGTCCTGATCATGGCGGCTTCCACTGCTTGGGACGCTTTTGATTCGCCGAGCGTGTCGAGCATCATCATGGCCGCGCCGATTGCCGCCATAGGATTGATAACGTTTCTGCCGGCGTACTTTGGCGCGCTGCCGCCCATGGGCTCAAACATTGATACGCCTTCGGGATTTATGTTCCCGCCCGACGCGACACCCAGGCCTCCCTGGATCATGGCACCCAGGTCGGTAATGATGTCGCCGAACAGGTTCTCTGTAACCGCCACGTCGAACCATTCGGGGTTTTTCACAAACCACATGTTCGCCGCGTCGACATGGTTATAGTCGCGCTTGAGCCCGGGATATTCTTTTGCGCCCATCTCCTCAAAGGCGCGGAACCAGAGGTCGCCGCAGTGAGTCAGTACGTTACGCTTGTGGATCAGCGTGATCGGTTTTTCCGCGTACTTCTTGTTGACGGTATTACGCTTCTTCTTGAGTTCAAAGGCGTACTTCAGGCACCTGTCCACGGTACGGCGGTCGTATACCATGAGCTGGGTTGCTATCTCCTCTGACGTCCCGGTACGCGTGGCGCCGCCGTGACCTGTATATATACCGCCGGTATTCTCACGAACAACGACGAAGTCGATATGCTCCGGCCCCTTGTCCTTGAGCGGGGTCTCCACATTTGGATAGAGCTTGACCGGACGGAGATTGATGTACTGGTCCAGGCTGAAGCGGATCTTCAGAAGTATGCCTGTCTCAAGTATTCCTGGTTTTACGTCGGGATGACCTATCGCGCCGAGGAAGATCGAATCGAATTTCCTGAGGTCCTCTATTGCGCTGTCAGATATGGTCTCACCGGTTTTGAGGTATCTCTCACCTCCAAAATCAAAGTTGGTGAGAGTGAATTTGAAATCTTCCCGTGCAGCAACGGCATCAAGGACCTTCAATCCTTCGGCAACCACCTCAGGGCCGGTCCCGTCACCCGGAATTACAGCGATGTTGTAAGTTTTAGACATTTATCCTCCAAACGATTAACAGAGTTGGGAGCTTATAGGGTTTATAGAGTTAATGGAGTCAAGTGTAAAATGATTTATTCTTAACTCTCAACTCATAACTCATAACTCTGATATGGTGATCCCAACGGGACTCGAACCCGTGTTTCCGGCGTGAGAGGCCAGCGTCCTAGGCCACTAGACGATGGGACCAATAAAGACAGTGAATAGTATATAGTGAACAGTGAATAGTGAATAGTGAAAGACAAAAAATCAATACGCTATCTTAAGTCCGTGTTTCTCAGTCCTTAATCAGTCACTCTCTGATATTCAACAGGTTCTTGCCTCTTTTACTGTTTACTGACGACTGTTCACTATTCACTGTCTTTTCTGGCTGGGGCGGGAGGATTCGAACCCCCGTAGTGCTGGGGCCAGAACCCAGTGCCTTACCGCTTGGCGACGCCCCAAAATTCATGTTTCAAAGACATGTTTATATTACTTATTTCATCCGACTCCGTCAATATGCCGGAAGCTGCATCTGGTATAATAAAAAACTCATAAACAGCGATTATGTTTTGAGTTTATCGGCCGTAAATTGAAATACTATGAGAATTCACCAACATGCAGCCGTTTCCCTAATGCTTTCGGGACTTCTCTATATTGTATTTAAATCCTGGGCCATGGCAGCCGCCAATCTTGCTGCGGGGGTATTAATCGATATCGACTACGCGGCGGACTACGTAATGCAGCGCGGGTACCGGCTGAATATAAAACAGTTCATGGACGCGTACCGTTCAAACAGTCTGCTTAAAGTGCGTCTCTTGCACGGATGGGAGTGGCTTGTTGTCCTGGGACTGGCTGCGTGGCTGACCGACTGGAAACTCTGGGTGGCCGGGGTGTTTGTCGGTTTCGGACAGCATCTCATTCTTGATAAAATAAACTTCGGAGAGCGGTTTCTGTGTTATTCTTTGTTGTGGAGATGGAAAAAGGGATTTAAATCAGAGGCCATCTTCAAGAAGTCGATCAGGAGAGATAAAAATGGACATATTCAGCACGATCGCTGAAAGAAAAATACTCGATGCCCTTGAACAGGGGGAGTTCGACGATCTCCCCGGCAAAGGAAAGCCGCTGGTGTTTGAGGACGAGACATGGATCCCGGAGGACCTGAGGGCCGTCTACCGGATATTGAAAAATTCAGGGTATGTCCCGCCTGAACTTGAACTCAGAAATGAGATCATAAACCTGAAAAGCCTGATCAGTACAATCGATGACGACCAGGAGCGTCTGAGAAAACTGAGAGAACTTAATTTTAAAATGATGCATCTTGAAGTCCTGAGAAAAAGGCCGCTTAATCTGGGCTGCTTCCCCGAATACGAGAGCAGGGTCATAGACAGACTCACTTCTTCATAATCTCTTCATAAGGTCATGTTTTAATACAGCAATTATTAAGCAGGTATATGCGGTCCTGAAAAACCTCTGCATTTACCTTAACGTTGCATAAGCCAGGCAAGCGGCCTTGCCGTAAAACATTTACGATGCGATTGGATTTTGCAAGTGAACCTTTAGGGCAGGAATCTACCCCCGGTGAAATTCAGAAAGACACCATTTATGTTTTCATGGGTCTCTCTGAGGCATCGCTGTAGGGTATGGCTTGCCATGCCCCTACAGCCGTCGAGTCCTCTCGCCCGGTATCAACAATCTAATGCAACTGCAAGGTTCATTGAATCGCGTGATAAGAATTAAACAGCCGATTAACAAGCAGAGTGACGGATATGATACAATTAAACTTGTTTGAAAAAATTATTCGATAAATTCAATCATAAAGGAGGAGAGAAATGATCAGGACAAAATATTTTTTAATGGTACTTCTGCTTCTGGCTGTCCCTTTCTTAATGACCGCTTGTGTGGACAATAACAAAATCGACAGCATTGAACAGATGCAGAAGAATATACTCGCTAAATTGGACCAGATAGAGGCCAACCAGAAAAACGCGCCGCAGGCCGTTCAGCCGGAGAACACGACTGATGATTCAGGAACCGCACAGTTTCAGAAGCAGGTCCTTGCGAGGCTTGACCAGATAGAGGCCAATCAGAAAACCATGGCAAAAGCGGTCCAGCAGGTCCCGGCGGCCGCACCTCAGAGGCCGGCGGTTGACTACAATAAAGTCCATAATATTCCGATCGGCATGTCACCGGTCAAGGGACGCAGAGAAGCGCCTGTCACGATTGTCGAGTTCTCGGATTTTCAGTGCCCCTATTGTTCACGGCTTCAGCCGACCATAAAGCAGGTGCTGGACGCATACCCGAAAGATGTAAAACTGGTCTTTAAGGATTTCCCGTTGTCCTTTCATCAGCAGGCCAAGAATGCGTCCAAGGCTACGCGGGCTGCCGGAGAGCAGGGCAAATACTGGGAGATGCATGACATGATATTTGAAAACTACAACCAGCTCAATGACAATTCCTATAAGGAATTCGCTTCCAAGCTGCAGTTGAATGAGGCCAGGTTCCTCGCTGACTTCAGCAGCAATAAATATGACGCGCTTATCCAGCAGGACATCACCCTCGGACAGAGCATCGGTGTCGGAGGCACGCCTACACTGTTTATGAACGGCAAAAGGATGCAGGGAAGGTCCTTTGATGATTTCAAGGGACTCATCGAGGGATATCTGAAGAAATAGCACTTAATGCCACTCTCTTTGCGTGAATAATTTTATGTATCTGTAGGGGGTGTAATTGCGGCAGTCAATACTTTGTGGACCGAGGGTGGCTTCCATCACAGGGGACCCCCGTATAACAGAATGAATCAATATGAATAGAAAATTAATATCATTCGTCTTTATCCTGCTTGTCGCGTTTTACGGGTGTGCCCATTCGCCGGTGGAGACACCCGGGCAGGCTCATAACGAAAGTAAC
>JBFLYJ010000459.1:0-3055 GCA_040756635.1 Nitrospirota bacterium | reverse complement strand
TATGATGACCTGTTCACCTGCCTGTACGGGACGGGGTTTGACACCGAGCGCCCTTGACAGGTCCCGGAGCGCGAAGACACCGCGGCTGTCGGCCACGGCGCCAAGGAGTTCATTGTTTTCTACCTTGAGGGGCAGGAAGACATTGCCTTTGGCAAAGGGGAGAGATATCTTTTCGATGAGTTCATTTGCTATCTCTTCATCGTTGATGTTGTCTATTGTTTCCATAACACTGCCGCTGATGTCTTATGATTTATTGTATACCAGAATAGGCTTCAGATTATATTTTTCCTGAAGCTCTTTTAGCATAAAGGCATCTTTCTTTTTATCCGCTGTCCCCGGGATACGCACCTTGTTGAAACTGCCCTCCTTAATCAGGTAGATGTCAGGATAACTTGCCTTTAATCTGCCAAGCGCCTCCTGCGCGTATTTTAAATTTATCCAGGCGCCGATCTGAATAAAGTGCCTGCTGCTGCCGGACGCGTCCCTTATGCTGTCTGAGTTTCCAGGCGATGTAACAGGCTGCGCTTCCTCGGGCAGGTCTTGTTTATCATCCGAAACCGGACTGTATGATTCTTCAGAAGGCTGAATTTGCAGGGGGGGTACAAAAGATTCCGGCTTTTCTGTGTTATTGACCGGGACCTCATCTGCAGGCGGCCCTGTCGTACCATCAGTGTTCTGAGGAATATCCGGAAGCGGCTCAGGGGTTATTTTTTTTTTATCGGTATCCGCTGCTGGAGCGGTATCTCCCTCACCGGTTATGCGGGGAGGTGTATTAATATCAAAGTCGCGCGCGTTATTCCCCGTGTCTGCAATTGCAGGGGGAAACGCCTTCCCCTCACGGGACGTGTCTTCTTTTTTAAAAATATTGATATCCGGGCCCGGCCCGTCTGTCTCGATATCAGGAGGAGGCACCTGCAGTTTGACTTTGTAATTCGGTTCTGCGTAGAGCACCTCTCTGTATGTCAGGAAATCATTTATGGCGTCGTCTACGGACCTGCCGGATTTTAACTTCACCTGGTAAACGTTGATACTCTCGAAATATCTTATGACGGACGCCTGCTGCAGAGAGATTATTTCCTGTGCCCTGTCCATTGAAACATCTTCTTTGAATTTAACAAGAAGTTCGCCTTTTAAATATAATTTTTCTTTTGTCACAAACTCCTTATGCTTCTTTTCCGTTAGCTGCGCGAGCTCAGATGTTTCCTTGACCACATGCGGCGACAGAAACACGAGGAGATTTGTTTTCTTGCTTGAGACACTCTTGAACTTGAACAGCCATCCGATAAGCGGAATGTCTCCGAGGAGCGGGACCTTGGTTACGGATTCTTCATCCTTCTCCTGCATAAGCCCGCCGATTACGACCGTACGTCCGTCCTTGACCAGTACCGAGGTCTTTGTGGAACGCTTGGTGGTGGTCGGCCCGACGGTCGTGAGGATCACGTCAGATGCGCTTTTTACGGAAGATATCTCCTGAAATATGTCGAGCTTGACGTAGTCCCCTTCTGTTATCTGGGGAGTTATCTGGAGCTTAATGCCGACGTCCGTTCTTGTTATAGAGTTCAGTACGGTTGTAGCCGTGGTCGCGTCGCGTTCTCTCTGCGATATAAACGGGACATTCTCGCCGACGAGTATCTCGGCCTCCTGGTTGTCGGAGGTGAGGATCTGCGGCGTGGAAAGCACATTGATCGCGTCCCTGAATTCGCTGAGGCTGAAGAGCGCCGCGAACCCGGGTGCGGTGAGGGTCTGCGAGCTGACCGATCCGCTCGTGCTGATCGATGTTATCGGGACATCAAAAAAGTTTCCCATTCCGCCGATTGATATGCCGGAAAGTCCGTTTATGATATTCAGCAGAGTGTCCGCTCCCACGTTGCCGACACCTCCGACTGCGATAGGCGCGCCTTTGGCGTCTTTTGCGATGGCTCTCCATTTGGACCCGAGGTCCCTCAGGTCGTCGATCGATGCTTCAACTATCATCGCCTCCACAAATACCTGCTTCCTTTTTCTGTCGAGTGTCCTGATGACCTGGACGATGTTCCGGTAATCGGAATACGGCGCGACAACAACGAGAGAATTAGTCGCCTTGTCAGGGGTAACGCTCAGAATCGGGGGCGTTTCCGGAGATACGTTTTTGGGAGAGGCCCTGAGACCTGTTTTATAACCTGTCTGAAAGTCTTTTATTATGCCCTGTAAAACCTTTGAGAGTTCCGTAGCGTCCGCATACTCCAGAAAGTAGACATGAATTCCAGCCTCTTCTTCCGCCGCGGCAGGCACGTCGATCAGCTTCAGAAGCGAAATCATTTTATCGATATTTATCGCGGCGTCAACAACGAGCAGCATATTGCGGGGACCGAAAGATGAAATGTGCCCGTCCCGTGAGATGACGGGCCGCAGAAACTGCACCGCCTCGTCGGCCTTAATATTTTCGAGAGGTACAAGTTTTGTAATGTATCCCTCATTAAGAGGAACTGTTTCGTCCGGAGAGAGTATCCCTTCCTGCTTCGCGAGAGAGGACGGGATTATTTTATATGTTCTTGGTCCTGAAGGGATTATAGTAAAGCCTTTAAGATTTAAAACAGACGTAAATAGCGTGAATGATTCATCTATGGACAGTTTGGTCGGGGCGATGATGGTTATTTTCCCCTTGATTCTCTCATCAAACAGGAAGTTGTTGCCCGTGATTTCGCTGATAAATTTGACTATTGTCGAGATCTCAACGTCCACAAAATTGAAGGTTATCCTGGCGCTTGAGCGCTCCGGCATACGGATATGATCGTTTGCTGCATAGGATGTATATGAAGAGGACAATAGCACAAGGAAAATTGAACACAGCACTGCAGACAGTTTGAATAATTTCATTAACAGCTCCCTGTGGTTATAAATGCCGGACGATTTAAGACTTATCAATTATCAATTATCAGGTACCAATTGTCAAATATTCCAGCATATCAATACGCGTATATGTATATATAAATATGTGGCACGAGGGCCGTGCCCTGCCGTTTATCTTATCTGGTAACTCATGGACATGTTCCTGCCGTTTCTTATGATATCGAGA
>JBFLYJ010000458.1:0-3065 GCA_040756635.1 Nitrospirota bacterium | reverse complement strand
ACTGTGTGGCCTGCATTCTGCAGTGGTTTTGTAAGAAGTGAAATCCCTACTGGCGGAGGGGACAAAAACTCATATGTATTACCGTAGACTAAAAGGACTTTCATTGGTGATTCCGTTTGTATCTCAATCCCTCAATTGTCTATATGCTTGCTGATGTCAGTTTGGAGATCCGAAATAAATCTAAAATTATTTAACAGCTATTTTTTACCTAAAAGTCTCATGTGGGTATTAACAATAAGATCACAGGCACGATCGAGGTCACTGCCGATTGCGACGTACCCGTGGTTCTTCAATACGATGATCTCCCTTGCCTGTTTGAAGGTATCGATAGCCATACGCGCGAGTTCGACGGTCCCGTACGGCTCTTCTCTCTCTGACTGACTCACCTCTCCTTCAAGGATTGCTGACTTGGTCGCGAACTCGTCGTGCGCGTGAACAATTGCCATCGCCTCAGGATGGTTCTGGTAAATGAGCCAGTGCATGATCGATTCTGATGAAGGCGCTGCCGGACCCTGGTACATTACGCATTCCTTCCCGACATCACATCCTTCAACATATATAAGTTCATTTTCCTCTATGCATCCGAGATTGCACCCCGAGGAAGAAATAACAAAACCCTCTCCGAGCCTTATGCTCAGATTGCCCCCGTTGGCCGGGGTCATGTCATGCTCTCTGAGGCGCTCGCAGACACGATGGGAAATTCCATACAGACCGGACGCTTCAGGAGGAAGCATATCATTTTGCCGGACCGCGTTAAACTTGACGCCGACATAACCATCCATAAGAAATTTCTTTTTCTGATTATCGTTCATTTCCCTGTTCCTCCTCCCGATGTGTCAAAGATAAATCAGGTGTCTGATTTTATCTTGATTACATCAAAGTCCCTTTTTCTCAATCAAGGCAAACATCCCAATCCCCGCAGCAACGAATACAATTATAACAAGCCAATCACTCACTCCGAAGACCTGCGACAACGTAATCGATCCGTATCTGCCTGACGCAAGAACGGTCCTGCTCAGGAAGGGATAAGCCTCTATAAATATCGTCGCTCCAGCCAGCATTCCCAGCAGACCCCAGACCGCGTCTATTCTGCCCTCGCCGAGGGCGCCCACGCAGGTGCCGGGTCAATATCCTATCAGGGACCAGCCGAGACCGAACACCAGGCCGCCGACAATAATCGCCCACAGATTAACAGGCAGTATCTGGCGTGATGCCAGACCCGCTGAATACAGTATCTCGACACCGACCATAGCGACGAGTATCGATGAAAACATGAACTTGACGATGGTCATGTCCTTGAATCGCAATGTCCCGACCTGCATGTCGTACCAGACGACACGGCCCCTTTGCAACAGGAAGCCGAACAGCATCCCAAAGACAAGACCGCCTAACAAAGTGTTCATTTATTCCCTCCTCTATACAGTATGTTCGCAAAGATGATTCCCCCCGCAAAGAAGCAGAAAACAAACAGCAGCCCGCTCACGGCAAGCTGTACCAGTGCTCCCAGCGCATACCCGCTCGGACATGAGCCGGCGAGTCTGGCGCCGAACATCAGAAACACTCCGCCGATAAATGCCACTAACCCTCTTTTGAATTTGCCGGCCCCGAATCTCGACTTCCACATATCCGGCACAGCCGAGATCCGGAAGCTCCCTGAGGTCACCGCGGAAATAAATGATCCCGCAAGGATACCGACAACGAACATCATCTGCCAGTCGACTTTGGGAATGAAGCGTTTGAAATAATCGGTCTCAGCTGCGCGTTCAGGAGTGAGCGCCTGTTCAATAAATCCGACTGCCCGCACAAACGTGGAGGTTGTGCCAAAATACTGACCCGCGAGCCACGCTGCCAGAATAATGACCAGACCCGTCAGCGCCCCCGCAGTGTAAGGACTCCAGCTTTTGTCATCAGGCATTTTCATAATCGTCCTCCCTTAAACATTTGAAGTGGACATACATGCTTAATAATAAATATTTATAACGCAATATGATTTCAGTATTTGCTTTGATGGCTTATTACCTTTATTCAACAGGCTGACAGCAGGAATGATACAGTATTTGAGCGGCTTTTTTTGCCGGGAGTTCAGACAGGAGGTCTGAACAGGCAAAAGCCCCGGAGTACCGCAGGATACGGGACGAGAATGAGACGAAAATACTGTATCATGCCTGTCTTGCATAGTTATGCATTAACTAATGTAAATGCTGGTCCATTGTGCTGAATCGGCATTCAGCCTCACCGGATTATATTATTTTGGGCAGCTATGCCGTCATATAAAAAACCGGCCGACTATACCGGGACATCCGGGCAATCGACCGGGCTCTTATTACCTGCGGTGAAAACTTCAGGGTTAAAGTGACCGCTTACATATTCATTTTAACCGCCTGAATAAACATACGCAAGGGAAATGTTATGCCGGACATAAATACAGGTCCCGGCGAAGGCCAGATTTATATTGCATCTGCTCCATTGAAACAGCTATTATTAAATCCGATAAATGGTAACTTTAACCCTTCATGTCCCTCTGAATGCAGTGTTATAAATAGGGACAAAGGTTTTTAAGGCCCGATTAGTTGTCCGGATGCTTCCGGGTAATTAGTCGGGTTCTTTATGGGAATTATTACTGAAAATGACGGCGATCCGTAATCGAATCGAAACGTGGTTTAAGAATTTCGGCCTTCTGATAAGCAGACGTCCGTGGCTCTTTCTTCTTTGCAGTGTCCTGGCTGTTGCCGCCATGACCTTCCAGCTCCCCAATATCAGAATGGACACTTCTGCCGAGGGACTGCTGCATAAACAGGACCCGTCCCTGAAAACCTATGAGGCCTTCCGCGAGCAGTTCGGCAGGGACCAGATGGTCATTATCGGTCTGAATCCCCCGGAGGTCTTCAACTCGCAGTTCCTCGGGAAATTACGGGACTTTCACAATGCACTTGAACAGGAGGTGCCGTATATGGATGAGGTCACCAGCCTCATCAATGCTGAACATATGCACGGCGAGGGAGACGACCTTATCGTGGAAGACCTTTTGGAATCATGGCCTCAGACCGCTGCCGAAATGCAGGGGC
>JBFLYJ010000457.1:0-3071 GCA_040756635.1 Nitrospirota bacterium | reverse complement strand
CGGGACAAGGATCTGCGGAGGTTTATCGTCTTGTGCGCCCTCCTTTCGTCCCTCACCGTTTCCGTTCTGGCGTACCGTCCTTTTTTGGAGAAAATCAGCACGGTGAATCTGGTGAAGGCTGGTGAGTTCCTGAACGGGCTTGAAGGAAAAGCAGTGCAGGTGTATACGCTGCCCCAGCAGGACGCTGTACTAAACCCTGCAGTGGCTGTGCCTCTTCTTGATCTGTTTACCAAAAAAAAGATTCTCTACCAGTATGACCCAGGGTTTTTTCCTCACAGAGAAGAGGCTGGGACATCACCGCTGCGATTCACGTGGGAATATGCAAACCCCCGCTATTACGGTGTCGGCAATGAATACTCTGAAAGGAACATCCCCCTGGTAGTGCTCTCAGGAAGACCGGTGGAAACATTCCCCGAAGACATGCAGGACAGACTGAAGGGATACCGGTTACTCCGCGAATTCGATACCTATGAAGGCGTATACAGTTTCAGGACCGTGGTAACAGTGTATACAGCGCAATCCCCTGCATCGTCCCAAAGCGAGGGGAGGTGAAGAGGTATAAGGTTTCACATGCAAATATATTTTAGTTTTTTATGGAGTTATATATTGACATTTGTCCGCCCCATCTACTATAAAAATAGGCATTATTACGAGAAGGGGGGAATGGGGATTCAGATAGAAGAGGGAAGGACGAGGTCACATCTCTGCATTTCAATACTTAAGAGGAGGATATAAAGGTGGCGGATCAAGAAAATAACAAAAAGGGTCAAATCTGGGCTTTCTTAATCACAGGCATCATGATCCTTATCAGTCTGCTTTATTATAAGGCGAATGTTTATTACATGTACCTTGTAGCGTACATGTGGTTTGGATTTGCCTACGGAATGATGCTTCAGTATGGGAGATTCTGTTTTGCCTCGGCTTCGAGAGACCTTTTTGCTGCCGGTGTCCCGAGGATGGCGGTCGGCATTCTGGTGGCGCTCATATTCTTCAGTCTCATTCAGGCAACCCTTGCATCAACGAATATGAGCACCTTTCATCCTGCGCCCTTCGGGATTCACACGCTGATATCCGGAATGATCTTTGGTGTCGGGATGGTCCTTGCCGGGGGCTGCGCCTCAGGCTCTCTTTACAAAATCGGTGAAGGTAACGGGACATCTTTTCTAGCTGCGTTCTTCGGGCTTTGTATCGGGCAGGCAGTATTTGTCGATGTCAAATGGTTTAACTTCCTGATCCCGCAAAAATGGATAGATTCAGCGCTGGCAAAAGGGCTTCCTGCAGATAAGATGACCGCATCTTTTGATACCTACCTTGCAGGCTATGTCTGGGATCAGCCGACTCTCCAGATGTCACATACAAAGGCTATATCGGATGCTTTTCCGGGCGCATTGAAATATTTTGTGGGAGACTCGCTGTTAAACGCACTAATACCTGCAACAGTGCTTCTCGTTGTTATTTATTGGGTTTGGATAAGGAAAGGCTTTATGAAGAAGAGGGCAAAACAAAAAGGTGGGGCAACGGGTTTCGGTGATGAACTTGCCGGTTTATGGAATATGATAACTGCCTCTAAGAGGACCACTTTAATGGGCGTATTAATAGGTATTGTTGCCGGACTCCACATCTTCGTCATGAAGGGAATGCAGATCAAATTCGGCGTCGGCAATTTCGGCCAGCTTCTCACGAGAATGGGACATACTGGTGACGTCTCGATCAGGGGCACTGTCTTTGATCCTGGGTACTGGTATATTACAAGCCAGGAAGGACAACTCGGGGCGTGGATCCTCGAAAAATTCGGCTGGAATATGCGCGATAACATTTTCTTCGGAATCAATAACGGTCTTCCCGAACCATGGCGCAACCCGGCGTTGTGGATGTCTTTAGGCATTATTTTTGGCGCCATGGCCATGGCTCGACTGAATAACGAATTCAAGTTCAAACTGCCGAAAGGTGAGCTTATCGCATGGGGTCTCATAGGCGGACTCTTAATGGGGTGGGGATCGAGGCCTGCCCTCGGGTGTAATATCGGCGCCTTTTTTATAAGGGTTGCGGGCGGTGACCCCAGCGGCTGGCTGTACGGCATAGGCATGGTAGGCGGAGCTTTTATAGGGGTTAAGTTCTTCAACTGGTGGTCTGAAAGAAAGATGGCAAAGGAAATGGAAGCATTTTAATGCCGTTACGCGTCACGCGTAACGAGAATGTAAATCAACATAAGGAACAAATTAGAAAAGGAGGAAGTCAACTATGGCTATGAAATTCGAAAAAACCGGTGAGGGAGCATATATGCTTGATGTCTGTGGATACGTTTGTCCGCATCCCCAGATCTATTGCAAAAAATCCCTCGAGAAAATGAACGAGGGTGATGTCGTTGAGGTGATACTTGATAACCCTTCGTCTGTTGAGACAATAACACAGATGTGTGAGCAGGTAGGTCATGAGGTATTGGATAAGAAAACAGAAAGCGGCAAAATATATATGAAGATTAAAAAGGGATAAGAGAGATAATAATGTCGCCCCTTTATACGACAATGCAACAATGAGGAGGGTACAATGAGAGCACCTTTGGCGGTTTTGATATTGATCGTTGCGGGAGCCCTCGGGTTCCTGCTGGTTTACAGTCAGGTCGGTATCCCTGAAAAACCAGCTGGTGAGGCGCCGGCAGGAGGTTATGGAGCAGCACCAGCAGCGGGAGGTTACGGGTCAGCACCGGCTGCAGGAGGTTATGGAGCGCCGGCAGGGGGATATGGAGCACCAGGCGGTGGTTATGGAGCGCCGGCAGGGGGATACGGAGCGCCTCCTAAACCTGCGGCAGGCGGATACGGGAAATAAGACGGACGCATACTAACCAACAGGGCAGGGGGAAAAATGAAAAGAATACTCATTGCAGTGGACGATACAAAGGGCTCAAAAGCGATATTTGAAAAGGCTATGCATGTATGTAAATGCATGAATCCAGATGTAATAATGTTACTATATGTTGAAAAGATTGAAGGTAGATCTTTAATAGACGAGATGCTGGGCGATGCAGAGATGTCAACATTAAGGGAAGCAGTAGAAGGGACCGAATTTAAAGA